>NZ_JBELQB010000009.1:0-193228 GCF_046000485.1 Flavobacterium rhizophilum | reverse complement strand
TAGTGCGGATCCTGCTGGGCAGAAACATCCGCCAGGCCGCACAGCGCAACAAGCGCCGCTAGGTATATTTTCTTCATAAAAAGTAATTTTTAGTAGTGTTTGTATAGTTATTTAGTATAGTTAATGTTGGGGTGAGCAAAACACTTTTTTTGAGTTAGCGCTTTGTTCATGCTGGTTAAAGATAGAAATTTTTGTGATATTTTTATAAGTTGAGTTAAAAATATCATTTTTAGCTGTCAAATACTTAATATTGGTAATGTATTGTAGCTAAACAGTATAGAGGTAGCTGTATAGGTGTGAACTGTCTGGTAGTTCTAATTTTGCAGCTATACGTTCCTTACGTTTGCGGCAGGCTTCCACAGTAATGTTAAGCATTGAGGCTATTTCCTTCGTGCTAAGATTCATGTATACATAGCATATAAATCTTACATCGTTTGCATTTAGTGAAGGGTGGATTGTTTTTAGCCTCGTTATATACCCTTGGTTTACCTCTTCAAAATGGGTAAGGAAGTTTTCCCATTCGTTTTCATCTTTAAGATGGCTTTTAAGGGTTTTTATATGTCCTGCCAGTGCTTCGTTTTTAGAAAGCTCGGGTACTTTTCCCAGTGAGGTAAGTATGTCTTCAAGTATAGTGTTGCGTTGTGACAGGTATAATGCCTTTGCCGATAGTTCCCTGTTGCGTGATTCTATCTCGTTTTTAAGTCGTTCCTGTTCCAGTTTAGCTTTATTCTCCTTATCCTGAATTTGTTTTTCCAGCAGTAGGTTTTCATTTTTTTCCTGCTCCAGTTCCAGTGCTATGGCTTTTTCATTTCTTTCGGCTAACAGTTTTTTCTGCATTAGCTTAACCGACCTGTTTCGGAGTATAAGTACCAGTATTATTACAAGAGCAACGATGGAAGCAATAATACTGTAAAATGTTTTTCTTTCGGTATTTAGTTTTTCCTGGTTTAGGGTTATCTGGTTTTTATAGTCCTGTATTTCGAACTTCACCTTACTGGTCTCAAGTAATTTCCCGTTTTTTATATCGTTAAGTTGTATTTCGGCCCATAAAACCGAGTCTTTATACTGCAGAGCTTTATTGTATACCTTATCCTTATAATAGATGCTTGCCAGTAATGCGTATACTGCTTTTTTGTTTTCAAGATTTGGGTTTTCGCTAAGTATTTTATTAGCGGCAATTATGGCCTGAGTATATTTTTCTTCCTTTAAATAGCTTTTTACAATAATAAGCATAAGTGAAATGCCGGTATCGTTGTAATCCAGGTTATTGGTAGAACGATATAGTTCCTGTGCTTTTTCGCGAGCCAGTGTGGTGTGACCCTTAAGAAGTTCATTTTCTGCCAAACATATTTCTGCCAAAACCAATAAATGGGGTTCCTGTTTTAATAACGGGATTGATTCCATAATGTAGTTTTTGGCTTCTTCCAGCCTGTTGGTTTCATTAGCAACTCCTCCAAGGTTCATGGCATAAAGCCCTATTTTGAGCGAGTCTTTTTTTTCTTTGGCTATTTTATAGGCTTTTTTAAAGTACTCTTCGGCCTTCTCAAAATTCTTTTCCTTAGTGTAAATAATGGCAATGTTGTTAAGTACTACCATTTCATGCTGAGGATCCAGTTCTTTAACTGCTATGGTATAGCTTTCCAGATAATAGTTAAGCGCTTCACCATAATCAAGCATGGTGAAATAGTTAGCGCCTATGTTATTTGTGGCAAGGAAAACCTGTTCATGCCAGTGGTTTTTCTCAGCGAGGTTTCGCGCTTCGGTTAGTAGTTCTAACGATTTTACATGCTCTTTTTTCCACATCGCATCAACTCCTTTTTTGATAAGTGAGTCACAATGCTGTATAGTGTTTGCCGAAAGGTTTATGGCAAACAGGAGCATAAGTAACAGGTAAAGGTTGATATGGTTTTTCTTTTTAAGCATTAGTGAGTAATGGTAATGTGGGTAATTTCTTCAAATATAAATATATAATTAATGCAAATAAAAAAGCTCCTCCTTAAAAGGAGAAGCTTTAACGTATATCGAATAAATAAATGTTTAGATTTTACCCGAAGCTTTCAGGTTACGCTCAATTGTATGGCTAGGGCGTGTCCATTTTGGTTTCTCGCCCATTGCTGCAAATTCAGACTCTTGTGCTTCAACCGTTTTTGGCTGAGATTTTTTAGCGAATGGTTTTTGAGGGATAAGTCCAAGCATTTCAAACATTTTCATGTCTTCGTTTACATCCGGGTTAGGGGTTGTAAGCAGCTTATCTCCTGCAAAAATAGAATTGGCACCTGCAAAGAAACACATTGCCTGACCTTCTCTCGACATTTGAGTTCTTCCGGCAGAAAGCCTAACCTGAGTTAAAGGCATTACGATACGGGTAGTAGCTACCATTCTGATCATATCCCAAATCTCAACAGGTTTTTCATCTTCAAGCGGAGTACCGTCTACAGCTACAAGGGCATTGATGGGAACAGATTCTGGTTGTGGGCTTAATGAAGCAAGGGCAACAAGCATTCCGGCTCTGTCCTCAACACTTTCTCCCATACCAATAATACCACCGCTACATACGGTAACATTTGTTTTTCTTACGTTATCAATAGTTTGAAGCCTGTCTTCGTATCCTCTTGTAGAGATAACTTCTTTATAGTATTCTTCAGAAGTATCAAGGTTATGGTTGTATGCATATAAACCGGCTTCGGCAAGACGTTGTGCCTGATTTTCGGTAATCATACCCAGCGTACAGCAAACCTCCATATCCAGTTTATTAATGGTTCTAACCATTTCAAGTACCTGGTCAAATTCAGGTCCGTCTTTTACGTTACGCCATGCAGCACCCATACATACTCTTGATGATCCGCTGGATTTGGCACGTAATGCCTGAGCCTTCACTTGTGAAACAGTCATAAGATCGTTTCCTTCAATATCTGTATGGTAACGTGCAGCCTGAGGGCAGTAACCGCAATCTTCAGGGCAGCCACCTGTTTTAATTGATAACAGTGTAGATACCTGTACTACATTAGGGTCATGAAATTGTCTGTGAGCCGTTGCTGCTTCATACAGCAGGTCCATTAATGGTTTGTTATATAGGGCAATGATTTCTTCCTTCGTCCAGTCGTGTCTAATTGTATTCATAACGGAATTTTAAAGTTGGTTCAAAAGTAGCAAATTCCGTTATAACAACCGAAAAAACACTTTAAACTTTACTTAGTTATGATTCAGGTCGTCTACTTTGTTGATTTTTTCTACTTTATCTTTCCAAAACTGCATTAGTGTAAACGATACTATAGCACTGGCTGCAAGCCCTTCGATAAATAGTCCGATACAGAATTGGTATAGCGATGGAGTACCTCCAAAAATGTAGTGTTTTACAAATGTATGGATGTATTCTTCGCCACCTCTTGCGTTGGCATAGGCGATAAATGCAAATATGGTTAGTATTAAACTGGTAAATGCTGTAAAAAAAGCCGAACTCAGATTAGTGAAGTAGCCGTCTATATGATCTTCATAATCCTGTTTAATGGTTCTGTTTACACCATATATCACAAAAATGAAGTTTACCAGTCTAAGGTAAATTTTATCTCCAAGCCCCAATTTTTCCATTAAAAGGAAAAATAAGCCAATACCTATAAAAATAATGATACCATTAATTATTATTCTTGAAACTTTCATAGCCTTGTGTTTTATTCGTTAATTAATTTCTTTACAGTCTTATGGCTTTTTTAAGTGTATTTTCTTTCAAAAGTTTGTAAGACAGTGGTTAACTCAATCTCTTATCGAATTTACTAATTAAAACATGAAAAATTAAAAGAATTAATAAAATTTTAATACAATAAATATGACTGTTTTAAAATTTGGTTAAAATTGTTGACTACGAAGTTTATTGCTCGTCTTCATGAAGCAATATCCAGTCGTTATGGAAGAAATAGTCCCATTTAGCTTCGCCTAAATCAACATCAGGGTTAATAAGTTTTTTCATTGGCGCTCCATTTACTCCGGCAGAAGTATTGGCATAAACAGCAACATCCCTGCCCATTTCTTTAAACTCCTTTTTTATACGTTGGGCAAACTGCCAAATCATATCGGGTTTAGTGCGCATACTGTTAAACTGCTTAGAGGTAAGTTTGCTGTTTATATTATAAAAAATAGTTTGGTTCGTTTTTTTGTCTACCACTTTAAAGCGGGTATATCCGTTTCGGGTGCGCAACATCATTCGCCAGCTTAGGCGGTGACCTTCTTCGGTCCAAAAAACATCGCCTTTAATAAAGTGATGTCTTATAGGTAGTAATAGTTGTATAATTAAATAGGGTATAAAAAAGTAATACAGGGTACTCTTATATTCCTGTCCTGTCTCTTGAGTAGTGACCTGTGGTTTCTTTTTAAAGAACAGCGAACGCATTTTTTCCGGAGGATAAAAGAAAACAGCAAAACTCAGCGCAAAATAAGGGAATATGCCTATTTGTAATGTGATGGAATTAAAGATGTGAAATATTAGTGATGCTATAAAGGCCCACGTTCTGGTTTTTTTGAAAAGCAGTAACGGGACAATCAGTAAATCAAAAGCGATACCGGCATAAGCAATAAACATATAGAACCATTTTTGGGTAAAAATGTCGTGTAATGCTTCGTTTTTAACCGATCTGTCTAATAGGTTTTTGGTAAAGGTGCCGTCCAGCCAGTCAGGGTAGAATTTAGCAATGGTGGCAAAAAAATACACTATGGCAACCTGTACTATCATTACCCAAGAGCACCATGCGGGCATGGTTAGGCTTTTTATATCGGGGTTTTGTTTGGCGTCGAGAGAGGCATAAGTGTTTGCAGGTAAAAACCACATTATTATACAAACCAGTAATAACAGGTAATAATGGTTGTTATATGAAGTCTTTTGCATAAAGTAAACTCCGGCCCACATTATAGTAAATACACCAAGAGTCCATCGGTATTTGTAGCCCAGCATAACAAGCAGGCCTAGTACTCCCATAGTGATAAAATAGTAGTACATGCCATAGCCGGGTAGGGGCTGAAGCCAGTCCATACCTATGTGATTAAAGGTGAACTGAACATCGATGAAATTTTCTTTTACCCACCCTGTGAGGATGGCGCCAATAGTTTCGCAGGCAAGCAGAAAGCCGAAAAATATTCTGAATATAATAAGAGGGCTATTGTCTATTTGCTGGAAAAGGCGTGGTTTCATGACAGTTTGGTGGCGATATATTCTAAAGATGTTTTTTGGTCTTCCTTGAGTTGTTCTTTTAGGTGGTTAACGCTTGGGAACTTTATTTCATTGCGTATCTTATAATGAATATTTACTCTTATTTCCTGATTGTACAGGTCACTGTTAAAATCAAAGAAATGGACCTCTATGGATTCGGCTACACTACCCACTGTAGGGTTGTTGCCTATATTCATCATTCCGTATACCGTTTTGCCTGCTATTTCGGAAGATACTACATATACACCTTTGTCCGGTATTAATTTATAGCTCTCGGTAATGTTGATGTTAGCGGTAGGAAAGCCTATGGTTCGGCCCAGCTGTTTTCCTTTAACAACCTTTCCGGTAAGGAAATAAGGGTAGCCTAAATACCTGTTTGCGGTTTCAAGATAACCGGCATTTAGGGCATTGCGTATTTTGGTAGAGCTTACGGATACTTCATTAATTTCGAGTGCTGAAATTTGTTCTACCTCAAAATTATATTCCTCACCATATTGTATAAGGTCGTTTATATCGGCAGTCCTGTTTCGTCCGAAACGGTGGTCGTATCCTATTATTATTTTCCTGACCATAAACTTGTCTACCAGTATGTTTTTTACAAACTCTTCGGCAGTTAGTCTTGAAAAGGCATGGTCAAAAGGGTGTATAATAAGGTTGTCTATACCGTGTTGCTCCAGCAGCATAGCCTTTTCCTTAATTGTATTAAGCAGTTTTATGTCTGTATTTTGCTGCAAAACCATCCGCGGATGCGGAAAAAAAGTAAGCAGTACACTTTCACAACCTGTATTTTTACTGCTTGAGGTTATTTTCTCAAGAATACTCTTGTGTCCTTTATGCACTCCGTCAAAAGTACCAAGGGTTACAATAGTAGGTGTGTTAGTAGTGAATTCCTGTATAGAGTTGAATATTTTCAAAGGCTAATAGTTATAATTAGCAAATTTAATAAGATTAGTTAATTATGAATTACTGATTTGAATTTATTTAAAATAAGTCGTTTTTTTTAGGTTAAAATTCAATATTAACATTTTTTCAATGCTAAAACGCTAATTTTTAGGCTTATTAATTGCTATATTTGTCGGCTATGATAAAAATACTACTACTACAATGACAAAAAAACTATTAATTTCCATGATAGTCATAATGCAAACACTTTGTGGCTATTCGCAATCGAATTTTTGGAGTGAAGTATCTGAAGAGCGTGTAGCTCCTTTAGAAAAATCAGATCGTACTGATATGCCTGCAGAGTACGGACTGTATCATCTTAACTTCGAGGCTATGAAAAATGTTCTTGCTACTGCCCCGTCAAGGAAAGACTTAACGACATCAAACGTTGTTGTTTATTTTCCTACGCCAGAAGGGAAATTGGAAAAATTTATTATTTACGAAGCATCTGTGATGCAACCTGGTCTTGCGGCAAAATATCCTGGTATACGCTCGTATGTTGGTAAGGGTATAGATAATCCTTCAACAATGATCCGTTTCAGTACTACACTTTTTGGATTACACTCAATGGCTTTTACAACTAACGGTACTTATTATATTGATACTTATACTAAAGACCTTCAAAACTATATAGTGTATAATAAATCCAGTCTTCCTGTAGGAAGCAGGTCTTTTAGTTGTGATGCTCCTGACGCAGATATGCCGGCACAGTTTGGTGCTAAGTTTACGCCTAAAAATGTACTGGCAGATGATGGTACTTTAAGAACTTACAGACTTGCAATGACCTGTACTTATTCTTATGCGCTTTTCCATATGCAGGCTGCAGGTGTTACCTCAGGAACAACTTCACAAAAGAAAGAAGCTGTTCTTGCTGCTATGAATGTTACAATGACAAGGGTAAATGGTATTTATGAGAGAGATGCTGCTGTTACAATGGAGATAATAGACAGTAATGATGATATAATTTTTGTTACAAATGCAACCGATCCGTTTTCTGGTGAAAGCGGCGGAATTCTTTTAGACGAAGTGCAGGATGTGATTGATAACGGAGTAGGTTTTTCAAACTACGATATAGGTCACGTTGTGAGTACAGGCGGAGGAGGTATTGCTCAGCTGGGATGTGTTTGTACATCAAGCAAGGCTCGTGGTGTTACAGGTAGTGCTGCTCCTGTGGGTGATTCTTATGATGTTGATTATGTTGCTCACGAAATGGGGCACCAGTTTAGTGCTACACACACATTTAATGCAAGTGGTGGAGGTACAGGGAGTTGTAATGGTAACAGATCAGGGTTTACTGCTGTTGAGCCTGGTAGCGGTACTACTATTATGGGGTATGCCGGTATATGTGCTAATGCCGATGTGCAACAGCACTCAGACGACTATTTCCATGCGGCAAGCTTAGTACAGATATTTGATTTTGTTAGTAATTCAGCAACTTGTGCAGTGGAGACACCTAACAATAATACTGCTCCTGAAATTGATGCTTTTGATCAGCCTTCATACTACATTCCTGCTACTACAGCATATGTTTTAAGAGGTAATGCTACAGATGCAGATGGTGATGCTCTTACTTATTGCTGGGAAGAAACCGATGCTAATGGTACAGCTACTACAGGTTCGCCAAGCCCTATTTCGAGTTCTGGTCCGTTATATAGATCTTTAAGTCCTACAGAGTCTTCTGTAAGATATATGCCTAGCTTTAGCAGTGTGTTAGCAAATAACCTGACACCAACATGGGAGGTTACACCAGTTGTAGCAAGAACACTTAATTTTGCGCTTACTGTAAGAGATAATGCTATACCAAACGGAGGACAAACTGCAAGACGTAATTTACAGGTGTCTGTTTTAAGTTCTGCGGGTCCGTTTAAGGTTACTTCTCAAGACGAATTTAATGTTGCATGGCAAACAGGTACCAGCCAAACTGTTACCTGGGATGTGGCCGGTACTGATAGTGGTCTTATCAATGTGTCTAATGTTAATATTTTATTGTCTACAGATGGAGGTGCAACATTTGAAATGCTTGTTGAAAACACTCCAAATGACGGTTCAGAGTCATTCACTGTTCCTACAGATACTCCTCTTGCTACAAACTGTAGAGTTTTAGTTGAGGCTGTAGGTAATATTTTTTATGCTGTGAATTTAAGAGGATTTACTATTACTGATATTGCAGGCGTTGAAGATTTTGGTCTTGACGGTTTTACACTTTATCCAAACCCTAACAATGGTAGCTTTACTGTACAGTTTAATTCTGATTCTACAAATGATATCAACATTGCAGTTTACGATATGAGAGGCAGACAGATATTTGGTAATGTATATACCAATACAGGTTTAATCTCTAAAGAGCTTAATCTGCAGGGAATACAATCCGGAGTTTATCTTGTAAACGTTCAGGATGGCAGCAGAAAAGAAGTGAAAAGAATAGTGGTTCAATAATCACTATTTAACATATACAAAAAAGGCGCTTATTATAATAAGCGCCTTTTTTTATTTTATATCAGCTATAATGATATTGGTTTTTTGATTTTCAATAACTTTAGGTACGGTTATAATCACTTTGCCGTCCCTGTATTCGGCATAACCGTCTTTTACCTCATAATATCCTGCTACACCTTTACAGTAGCAAAATACTCCAAACAACATTTTGATTTCACTGTCTTTATTTAAAGAGGCTATATCACTGTTAGTTTCAATAATAACCTCTTCACTGTAAAAGTCATCTTGTGCACGTGGATCTGATTTTTTGTTGTATTTGTACGTTAAAATACTTTTGCCTTCATGGCTGGTCATATTATAACGCATTTTGCCTACCCCGTCTTCAACCAGAGTCATGCTGCTGTCTTTTGCTACTACAAAAGTGCAGTCCCCGTTTGCAGGGCATTCACTTTGCAGGTTATATTTGCCTGATTGTAAAAGAGTTTTTTGACTTCCGCATGCAACAAGCACAACGGCAAAAGCTAAAGCTATAGTAAGTTTTTTCATAGTCTTATTTTAGTTTATAAAAACAAACTTTACGCCAAATTACATATTAATGGCTAAAACACTGGTGTAATTAGGAATTATTTACCATTAAAAGTATTCATGGTATTGTTTAGTCCGGCTAGGGCAAACGATTTAATAGCTTCGCATGCTACATCCAGTCTTTCAGAGAGTTTTGCTTTTTCTTCTTCACTCCATTCGCCTAAAACATAGTCTACCTGCTGTCCTTTTTTAAACTCATCGCTTATACCGAAACGAAAGCGCGGGTATTCTACCGAATTAAGTATCTGCTGTATGTTTTTAAGTCCGTTATGGCCTCCGTCACTACCTTTCGCTTTCATTCTTATTGTTCCGAAAGGAAGGTTAAGGTCATCGGTAACCACAAGCAGGTTTTCTTTAGGGATGTTTTCTTTATCCATCCAGTATTTAATGGCCTTGCCGCTTAGGTTCATGTAAGTGTTAGGTTTTAGCAGGAAAAGGGTTCTTCCTTTTACCTTTACCTGTGCCAGAGCCCCCAGTTTAGCGGTTTCAAACGATTCTCCTTCCTGTTGCGCGAGCCTGTCTACTACTTTAAAACCAATATTGTGGCGTGTGTTTACATATTCGGCACCTATATTGCCCAGGCCTGCTATAAGATATTTTTTCATAGGATCGGTAGTGTCTACTGTCGTATTTTGTTTAAAAAGGTTTGTAAGCCATTTCATGGTTCAAAAATAGCTAATAACCAGAATAAAAAAAAGCGTCCTGTGTAGGACGCTTTTCTGTATGATAGAAGATTATTATTTTTTCTTCTTTGTAGCTTCTTTTGCAGCTTTTGCAGCTTCCTGAGCAGCTTTCATTGCAGCACGTGAAATTCTTACCTGTGCAACAACAGTGTTGTCCGGGTGAAGTAACTTGAAGTTATCTGAAGGAACTTCAGTAACATAAAGTTTGTTACCCATTTCAAGGTTAGTGATATCTGCTTCAACGAAGTCAGGAAGGTTAGTAGGTAAAGCTCTAACTTTAAGTTTACGTTGGTTAAGACGTAAAACACCACCAGCCATAACACCTTTAGAGTTACCAATAACTTTAACCGGTACTTCCATAGTGATTTCTTTATCATCATGTAGTTGATAGAAGTCCATGTGAAGGATTTTATCACTTACAGGGTGGAACTGGATATCCTGTAGGATAGCGTTGTAAGTTTTACCGTTAAGGTCAATTACTACAGTGTGTACGTTTGGAGTGTAAACAAGGTTTTTAAATGCCTTTTCTTCTGCAGTAAAGTGTACTGGCTGATCTCCTCCGTATAACACGCAAGGTACCATTCCAGCATTACGTGCCGCACGCGTTGCCGCTTTGCCCACGCTTTCTCTTTCAGATCCTTTGATCGTAATTGATTTCATTTGTGAAATATATTAATTAATAAAAATAAATTACATTAAAAATTTACCGCTTATTGAGTTGTTGCTGTTTACTTTATGCATTACATCAGCAAACAGTTCAGCACACGTAACTACGCGTATTTTATTACTCTCTTTTTTAAGCGGAATACTGTCGGTAACAATCAGTTCAAGAAGCTGAGAGTTCTCAATTTTCTCATAAGCACTACCAGACAGTATAGGGTGTGTACATATAGCTCTTACGCTTAATGCACCTCTTTCCATCATCATGTCGGCAGCTTTTGTAAGTGTGCCTCCTGTGTCAACCATATCGTCAACAAGAACAATGTTACGTCCTTTAACATCACCAATAACCTCCATAGTCTCGATAACGTTAGCTTCTCTTCTTTGTTTGTAGCAAATAACTACATCGCTACCTAAGAATTTAGAGTATGCATAAGCCCTTTTTGAACCACCCATATCCGGAGAGGCGATGGTAAGGTTTTCAAGGTTAAGGCTCTTAACGTACGGTAAGAATATTGTAGATGCAAACAGGTGGTCTACCGGTTTTTCGAAGAAGCCCTGAATCTGGTCTGCATGAAGATCCATAGTCATGATTCTTGTAGCACCTGCCGATTCAAGAAGCTTAGCAACCAGTTTAGCTCCTATAGGAACCCTTGGCTTGTCTTTTCTGTCCTGTCTTGCCCATCCAAAGTAAGGTATTACTGCTGTGATATGTCTTGCAGATGCTCTTTTTGCAGCATCTATCATCAGTAATAATTCCATTAGATTGTCTGAACTTGGGAAAGTAGAGCAAACAAGGAAAACACGAAGTCCCCTTATAGACTCTTCAAATGATGGTTGAAATTCACCGTCACTGTACTCTGAAAAGGTAACTTTACCTAATTCTGCACCGTAACTTTTGGCGATTTTTTCTGCCAGATATACACTGTTAGAACATGAAAATATCTTTGCTTCCGGCTCCATGTATGACATCTTAAATACTTGTTTTGTAGTTATTTAGTGTGTTGTTTTCGTAAACGAGGTGCAAATTTAGGAATTTAATTGAACTCTGGAAGTTTTTTTGGGTTATTTTTCGGCTCAATTGGAATTATTTTTTACATTTGCACCCACAATAACCGTTAATAGCCTGGATGGCGGAATTGGTAGACGCGCACGACTCAAACTCGTGTACTACGGTGTGTGGGTTCGATTCCCACTCCAGGTACAAAAACCCGTTAGCTTCTGGCTTTCGGGTTTTTTTATTGTATTTTCTTTATGACATAAGTTACTATTCCCCAAACCATAAACTGGTTTTCTTCGGTAACCTTTAAGGGTTTGTAAGCCTTATTTTCGGGCATAAGGTATAAGCTGTCGGTTTCGGTTAATAGTCTTTTAACGGTAAATTCACCATCTATAAGGCATACGGCTATTTTTCCGTTTCGGGGTTCCAGGCTGCGGTCTACCACCAGTATGTCGGCATTATTTATACCGGCATCAATCATAGAGTTGCCCGATACCCTTATATAAAAAGTGCTTAGCGGGTTTTTGGAGAGTTCTTTATTAAGATCTATCCTTGTTTCCATAAAATCCTGTGCAGGGGAAGGAAATCCTGCTGATACCCCGTGAGAAACAAATGGTAGTCCGTTTTGACTTTCCATATCGGGTGCATATACATTAAGCGCTCTGTATTTATTACTAACTGTCAACATCTATTTGCAATATTTCGTTAATATTAGTGGTATATTTGGGAGAGAGCATGTTTTGTTTCATGTCCCATGTTTTTTTTTCCTGTGATGCCAGCCGTATTATGCGTTCGCCCATTTTTGCATTTACCCTGTCCAGCATTTTCATTAGGGATATGTGCTTTGGATTTTCATCTATAAATAAATTGAACTGGCGTGTATTTTCGGGTATAAGATCTGATACTATAACCCCGGCTTTTTTAAATTTTATTGTTTCGGTTTCCGGCAGTAAACTTTTTAATAACGATATAGCGGTATTGCTAATTGTAATGCCCGACTGTGTAGCGAAAGGAAGTAATACAGCCCTGCTGTAATAATACTTTTGGCTTTCTGTTTTATGCTTATCTGCCACAAGAGTTACAATAATGGTTTGACAACAGCTTTTTTGTTTTCTCAGTTTTTCGGCAGTGACCATAGCAAAGGTGGTAATACGTTCACGCAGTAAATCAAAGTCGGTTATCTGTTTTGGGAATGTGCGTGTAGTGGCAATGCTTCTTCTTACTTCCGGTACCTGTCCGTCACCAATAGCAGGGTTTCCTTCCAGTTCATACTTAATACGCATACCTACTACGCCCATCTCTTTTCTTATCCAGGGTTCTATATGGGGTAGGGTAAAATCGTAAGCGGTATTTACATTCCTTGCTTTTAGTTTTTTTACGGTTCGGTAACCAATTCCCCAAACGTCTTCTATCTTTATCCACTTTATAGCTTTAAGGCGTTTTTCATTGCTATCAATTACATACACACCTCCTGTTTTTTCCTGATATTTTTTGGCTATCCTATTGGCGACTTTCGATAATGTTTTAGTAGGAGCAATGCCTACGCATATAGGCAACCCTATCCATTTCCAAACCCTTTCTCTCATTTCAACCCCATAAGTATAGAAGTCGTTAACGTTAACACCGTTAAAATCTAAAAAGGCCTCATCTATACTATATACTTCTACATTTGGGGTAAATCCTTCCATGATTTTCATAACCCTTTCGCTTAGGTCGCCATACAGGGGATAATTGGATGAAAAGACCTTTATATTATTTTGCTGTAACAGTTCTCTTATTTTAAATTCAGGTGAGGCCATAGGTACACCAAGAGCCTTCGCTTCTTCACTTCTTGATATTATGCATCCGTCGTTATTAGACAGTACAACAACTGGTTTATTTTGCCATTGGGGCTGGAACGCCCTCTCGCAGGAAACGTAAAAGTTATTACAGTCAATTAATGCATACATAGTACAAATTTAGATTATTTTCTTTTATATACGAAAATAATCTTATATGATTTTTGTCTGTCAGTTAAAAAAAGTCTAAAACCCTCATGTATTGGGGTATAACGGGCTTTTATCCGTAAATTTATAGGACAATTAAAAACATATATTATGTCATTATTAAAAGATAAAGTGGCTGTTGTTTCCGGTGCAGGATCGGGGATAGGACGTGCCATTGCAGAAACATATGCCCGCGAAGGCGCAAAGGTTGTAATTACCGATATTAACGAAGCACATGGCGAGGAAACTGTAGCCGCTATTAAGAAGGCCGGAGGAGAGGCTTTTTTCATTAAAGCCGACTCATCTAAGGCCGAGGATAATAAAAAACTTGTTGAGGCTGTTGTGGCTAAATATGGCAGGCTTGATGTAGCCTGTAATAATGCCGGTATGGGTGGTCCTGCCGCGCCAACGGGAGAGTATGATATTGATGGATGGGACAGGGTGATTGCCCTTAACCTTAGCGGAGTGTTTTATGCCTGTCGTTACCAGATTGAGCAGATGATGAAGAATGGTGGGGGAAGTATTGTGAATATTGCTTCTATACACGGTACGGTAGCTGCACCAAACAGTCCGGCATATACTGCCTCTAAACACGGAGTTGTTGGTCTTACCAAAAACATCGCTGCCGAATACGGTCAAAAAAATATTAGGTGTAATGCCGTAGGGCCGGGTTATATTGAAACTCCTTTACTAACAGACCATTTAAATAAGGAAATGATGGAAGCTGTAGCTTCAAAAAGCACTATGAACAGGCTGGGTACTCCGCAGGAGATAGCAGAGCTTGTTACTTTTTTAAGTTCGGAGAAATCTTCTTTTACTACGGGTAGCTATGTTATTGCCGATGGCGGTTATACTTCCATATAATGGAGAGTATATAAAATAAAAATGCCCGTTATTTAACGGGCATTTTTTATATAATTTTGTTATTGAATTGACTATAGGTAACCTAAAACCATGTCTGGGAAAATACCTAACAGGATATTAAGCAGTATTGCAACTACAGCTACAGCTGTATAAGCAAATGGAACTGCCTGTTTTTCTTCGGTGCTTTCTTTTGTATACATAGCAAGGATAAGTTTGAAGTAGTAGCCCACACTTATTATAGAGTTAACTACAGCTATGATAACAATAGCAACCTGTCCGGCTTTTAATGCCTGGCTAAACAGGAAGAATTTGGCAAAGAATCCTGAGAATATAGGAATACCCGCCATAGATAGTAATGCACAGGTAAGTACGGCAGCCATTAACGGGTTTGTTTTACCAAGTCCGTTAAACTTAAAGCTTTCTTCGTTTCTCTTATCACCACAAACACTTATTACTACTGCAAAGGCTGCGATACCCGCTAGGGTATAGGCTGCTGCATAGTAAAATAAAGTACCTGCTGTTACCGGTGGGTTAAGGAATACCATCAACATAAAACCGGCATGTGATATACCAGAGAATGCAAGCATACGCTTAACATTGTTTTGTTTTAATGCTGTAAGGTTACCTACAAACATAGATAAAGCAGAAACTATTATAAGTACGGTTACATAAGTTCCCGGTACTTCAAGGTTAATACCTCTCATTAGTTTATAAAAGGCAGCCATTGCCGCTACTTTAGCCAGCGTACTCATGGTAGCTGTAGTTAGAGCAGGCGATCCTTCGTATACGTCGGGAGCCCAGAAATGGAATGGTACGGCTGCTATTTTAAATAGTAATCCTATGGTAAGTAATACCACACCAGGGAAAAACCATCCTTTTGCGACACCTGTACTTACAGCTTCATAAATTGCAGCAATGTCAAATGCTCCGGTAGCACCATATATTAAAGCAATACCAAACAGGATAAGACCTGATGCAAACGATCCCATAAGGAAGTATTTCATACCTGCTTCGTTACTGCTAACGTTTTTAGGCTCGCTGGCAGCAAGTACATAAAGTGATATAGATAAAATTTCTATACCAAGGAAGAACATCGCCATATTACCAAAAGAAACCATGGCAACAGCACCTGCAAGCAGGAACAGTTTTATAGAGATAAAATCAGATAACTTGGCTTTGTGCTCCTTATGGAAGTCAGGGCTTAGTGCGACCAAAAATATGGTAAGTACTATAAACAGTGAAGAGAAAAGTGTTCCATAATTATTTTGAATAATCATGTTGTTATAGAACGAACGTTGCTCCATATTTAAATTAGCCACGTGAACACCCGGTATATTTACCAGATTTAGGCACAGTATAGCCAATAGACCGATAATAGTAACCGGTACAATTGCTTTTCTCAGGTTGAAAATTTCAGCTATAAGGCATATAATCCCTAATCCTGCAATAGCTATTAATGTAGTCATTTCTTATCGGGCTTAATTATCTGTTTATTAAATTTAATGTGTTCTCTAGTGCCGGCGTAATAAAGTCTATTATCGGTTTAGGGTATAAACCAAAGAATAATAAAATACCTATTATAGTTACAAATACAAAACCTTCACCAAAAGTAACATCGGCAAACGGCTTAGCATTTTGCTCACCAAGCATTACCTGCTGGAACATTCTAAGCATATAAAATGCACCTAATATAATGGTTGTTCCTCCCAGTACGGCAATCCATATATTGGTTTGTGCCAAACTGTAAAGTAATTCAAACTCTCCAATAAAGTTAAAGGTAGCAGGCAGTGCAACAGAAGCCAGTACCAGTATCATGAACATAGAACTAAAACGCGGAGTTTGTATACGTATACCCCCCATTTCGCTTATTTCGGTAGTATTGTATCTGCGTATGATAATCTCGGCAGCATAAAACAGACCTACTACTACAAAACCGTGGGCAATCATTTGCAGTACTGCGCCTCTTAAACCATCAAGAGTAAGGGTGTAGGCACCTGCAGCTATAAGACCAACGTGTGCAAGTGATGAGTATGCCAGTAATTTTTTAAGATCCTGCTGTTTTAATGCCAAGATTGAACCATAAATAACACCAGCCACACAAAGTATAATAAGTACATGCATGTACTCTTTTGCCGGAGCCGGAGCTATAGGAAGCTGCCATCTTATAATACTGTATATTGCCATTTTAAGCATAATACCCGATAGTAACATTGTGCCTGCAGAAGGTGCTTTTTGATATACGTTTGCCTGCCATGTATGGAAAGGTATAATCGGAATTTTAATAGCATAAGCCAGGAAGAAAGCTAGGAAAATCCAAAATTGCTCTTTGTCTGTAAGGTTTACCCTTACAAGTGCACCGTTTACGAAAGATCCTGTTTTTTGATACAGGTAAATAAATGCCACAAGCATAAATAGTGAACCTGCAAAAGTGTAGATGAAAAATTTAATAACATCTTTTTTTCTGGCTTCGGCTTCACCACCGCCCCAAATAAGGGCAATAAAGTAAATAGGGATTAGCGAAAGTTCCCAGAATATGTAGTATACAAATCCGTCTGCACTTAAAAATGTACCAGCCATAGCAAATGCCATGAAGAGTATAAGCGCGTAAAAAGACTTAGCGTTTTTAAACGTATTTTTTAGTGTTGCAAGTATTATAATTGCTGTTAGCGAGGTTGTAAGCAATACCATTATAAGCGACAGTCCGTCACCAACAAGGCTAATGGATATCATTGGATTTTTAATCCAGTAGGTTACAGAGTTTACGTTTTCGCCATTGTTAAAAAGGTTTACTGTATAAAGCGTGAAAGCAAAAGCTGCGACACCAAATAGCATTGCAACTTTTGAAGCCCATTTATTTCCTGCAAAATAAGTAGCTGCAGCTCCAATCAGTAAAGTGATAAGTATAAATGATACGTCCATCAGGTATGAATTATTTTGCTAAAAAGATATAAACGATTATTGAACATATACCCAGTACAAAAGCAAACAGGTAAAAACCAATGCTTCCGTTCTGGAGTGTTTTGCCTTCGGTACCTAATACGCTGGCAAGTTTACCTAAGCCGAAAATAAATCCAGAAATGGCAACCTCGGTAACATTCTTAAAGAAGCTACCCAGTGCATAAATAGGTTTTACTATAATGGCTGTGTATATCTCGTCAACATAAAATTTGTTGTAAAGTACTTTGGCAAAGCCGGTAATCTCGCTGTCCTGACCCGGTACAGCAGACTGTTTGATATATTTAGCATAAGCTAATCCAATACCTATAAATGCACCTATAATGGCTACACCCATAAGCATGTACTCTGTAGTACCCATGTGATGGTGTTCACTTTGCTTAGCGATAACAGGAGCTAAATATTCGTTTAACCAGCTGTTACCAGGTAAGCTTATGGCACCTCCTACAAGTGCTAATATAGCCAGTACTATTAGAGGGAATGTAATAAGTCCCGGAGACTCGTGTAAATGTTTTTTCTGCTCCTCTGTACCTCTAAAATCTTTGTAGAAAGTAAGGTATAGTAAACGGAACATATAGAATGCAGTCATGATTGATGCTACCGACCCAATAACCCAAAGTGGTTTGCTGTGATGGAAAGCAGTCATTAATATCTCGTCTTTAGAGAAGAATCCTGAGAACGGAGGTAAGCCCGAAATGGCAAGAGTAGAGATAAGGAAAGTAATAAATGTAACTTTCATCACCTTGCGTAGCCCACCCATGTAGCGCATATCCTGCTCTCCGTGCATAGCATGGATAACAGAACCCGAACCAAGGAATAGACAAGCTTTAAAGAAAGCGTGTGTAATAACATGGAATACTGCTATTTGGTATGCACCTAAGCCTAAAGCAAGGAACATTAAACCTAACTGTGATACAGTAGAGTAAGCCAGTACTTTTTTGATATCGTTTTGAACTAAGCCTATAGAGGCAGCAATAAGTGATGTTACCGCACCTACTATGGCAATAATGTTTTGTACTTCTGGAGCAAGGTCAAACAGATAATTTAGCCTTGTGATCATAAAGATACCTGCAGTTACCATGGTAGCTGCGTGGATAAGTGCCGATACAGGTGTCGGACCTGCCATCGCATCGGGTAACCATGTGTAAAGCGGAATTTGAGCACTTTTACCACAAGCACCAATAAATAAACATAGTGCAGCGATAGAAGCCCATGTTGGGTCAATATGCTTACCGCTTTCAATAGCAGCTCTTATGTCTGTATAATCCAGAGAGTGGAATAAGTAACCAAGTATGAAGATACCGATAAGGAAACCAAGGTCACCTATACGGTTCATAATGAATGCCTTTTTAGCCGCATCGTTGTAATCGTGGTTTTTGTACCAAAATCCGATAAGCAGGTATGAACATAAACCTACACCTTCCCAACCTATAAACATAATAAGCAGGTTGCTACCCATTACAAGGGTAATCATAAAGAATACGAAAAGGTTTAGGTATGCAAAAAACTTGTGTACGTTCTCGTCATCATGCATGTAGCTGATGGAGTACATATGGATTAGCGTACCTATCCCTGTTACGAACATTAGCCATAACAGTGAAAGCTGATCCAGCTGAAAAGCAATATGTACGTTAAAGTTTCCAAGTTGCATCCATTCAAACAGGTCTATCATTACCGGCTCTTTTGAGCTGCTTACCTGTAAAAAGAAATAAAGCGTTACGGCAAATGATGTAGCCACGGCAACTGTACCCAGTATGCCAGGCAGGTTACCGCTTAATTTTTTTCCTGCAAATACGTTAATCAAAAACCCTATAAAAGGGGCTAGAAGTAGTAGTAATGCCAAATTAGTCTCCATTAGGCGTTATCCTTTTAATTTTTTTAAACTATCAATATCAATGTTATTCAGATTCCTGTAAATGGCCACAAGAATGGCAAGACCCACGGCAACTTCTGCTGCTGCAACAGCCATGGAGAAAAATACGAATACCTGTCCTGCTGCATCCTGATGGTATGTAGAAAATGCCACTAAAAGCAGGTTAACCGCATTTAGCATAATTTCTATGGACATGAACATCACGATAGCGTTTCTTCTGAAAAGAACTCCAAACACACCTACACAAAATAGTAATGTGGAAAGATAAATGTAGTTCTCAATACCTATCTGTTGTAAAATATTTTCCATACTAGCTGTTTATGTGTTCTTTTTTAGACAATAATACGGCTCCAATCATAGATACAAGAAGCAGTACCGAAGCAAACTCAAACGGAACCATATACTCGTTAAGCAGTACCTGACCCAGTACTTTAATAGACTGGTAATCCTGTCCTGAAACCTGGTAACCCTCAATAACCGGTTGAGCTTTAATAAACGTTGCCAGTAGTACAAAAGCTACAAGTCCTAAGGCGATAACTGCCGCAAATCTTGTGAGTACTGATTTATTTTGTTCATCTTCCTTATTAAGGTTCATGAGCATTATGGTAAAGAGCATCAGGATCATGATAGCACCCGAGTAAACAATAAGGTGTACAATTGCAAGGAACTGAGCATTAAACATTAAGTAATGTCCTGCTATAGAGAAAAAGCAAAGTACAAGATAGATAGCACTGTGGATAGGGTTTTTGCTAAGGATAGTCAAAAATGCGGTTCCCAGTGTAATGGCCGATAAAATATAGAATACTGTAAGCATATTAATTAGCCGTTTTCATTTGAGTGTTCTTAATAGCCATATCAAGTGGCATAACCAGTTTTTCTTTTCCGTAGATGAAATCTTCCCTGTCGCTTGAAGGTTTTACCATTACTCTTGATTTAGTAAGGTAAATAGCCTGTTTAGGACAAGCCTCTTCACAAAGTCCGCAGAAAATACATCTAAGCATGTTAATTTCATAGATAGATGCATATTTCTCTTCCCTGTACAGGTGTTTCTCTTCCGGTTTTCTTTCTTCCGCTTTCATGGTAATAGCTTCGGCAGGGCACGATAGCGCACAAAGCCCGCAGGCAGTACAACGCTCTCTTCCTTCCTCATCACGCATAAGCATGTGCTGGCCACGGTACACCGGGCTAAGTTCCCTGGTTTGTTCAGGGTACTTAATGGTTACCTTTCTTTTAAATAAATGTCGGATTGTAATAAGTAATCCTTTAACTATCGCCACAAGATAAAGGCTTTCCCAAAAACTCATCTTTTTGTTGGAAACCTCTTTTTTTCTTCCCGATAATGATATGGTTTCTATAGACATTTTTATCTTTTATTAATCCGTCCTGTGCAGGAGGTATTCAATTAATTTCTCTAGATCAGTAGCTTACTGAGTAAGCAAAATAACTATTCCCGTTATTACAATGTTTGCTATGGCAAGCGGGATTAGCATTTGCCATCCTAAACGCATTAGCTGGTCATAACGGAATCTTGGTATCGTCCAGCGCACCCACATATAAAAGAATATGAAGAAGCACAACTTGGCAAATAATACCACTATACCTATAATGTTAGCGATGTTAACACCCCAGTTTTCTTCTGCCCACTGCATACCCGGATAGTTGTAAGCCCCAAAGTAAAGTACGGCAAGAATGGTAGAGGAGATAAACATACTCGCATATTCTGCAAAAAGATAGAATCCCATTTTCATGGACGAGTACTCGGTGTGGTAACCACCAATAAGCTCGGCCTCACACTCGGCAAGGTCAAACGGAGTACGGTTTGTTTCGGCAAACGAACATACAAGGAATATAAGGAATCCTACCGGCTGGTAAAATACATTCCAGTTCATGCCGCTTTGTTGTGCAGCCATTTCACGTAGGCTTAGTGTACCTGTCATCATTACAAGAGCAATGATTGCAAGTCCCATAGCAACCTCATACGAGATCATCTGTGAAGCGGCACGCATGGCACTCATAAGAGAGAACTTATTATTAGAAGCCCATCCGCCTATCATAATACCATAAACACCTATGGATAATACAGCGAAAATAAACAGCATGGCAACGTTAATATCGGTTGCCTGAAGGATAATGTCGCGCCCGAAAAGGTGAAGCTTATCGCCCCACGGAATTACGGCACTCGTCATTAATGCTGTACTCATAGATATGGCAGGCCCTGCGATAAACAGGAATTTGTTTGGTGTATTAGGGAAAAACTCCTCTTTGGCAAAAAGTTTTAAACCATCGGCAAGAGGTTGTAGTATACCTCCTTTACCGGCACGGTTAGGCCCTATACGATCCTGAAGCCAGGCAGCAATTTTTCTTTCGGCTAGTGTAGCATACATTGCCATTAACATGGTGATGGCAAATATTATAACAATAAAAATACCTTTTTCTATTACTATTGTCTGTTCCATATCTATACGTTACCTTCTTTATATACCTTTTCTTCTTTTTCCTTAAGCGGCACGTCAGGCATACTGATTTTCTTCCTGTCTTTGTCCCTACCTAATAAAATGTTCTTTTCGGTATCAATTTTAACTGGTTCAATTTGTCGGGTATAGTTGTTCTGGTTGATTACAGAATCTTTCTCGAATTTTCTAGGACCTTCAATTACCCAGTCGTTAACATCTTTGTGGTCAAAACGGCACTCATTACAAATAAATTCCTCTACCTCATGGTATTGGTCTTTACGGGCAGTAACCCTTTGTATTTCGTTACCAAACATCCATAGCGTAGTTTTACCGCAGCATTTGTCACAGTCTCTGTGAGCATTATACGGCTTGTTAAACCATACCCTTTGCTTAAAGCGGAATGTTTTATCTGTAAGTGCTCCTACAGGACAAACATCAATCATGTTTCCTGAGAACTCATTATCAATAGCTTTAGAGATACAGGTAGAAATCTGAGCATGGTCACCACGGTTTACAACACCGTGTACCCTATTATCAGTAAGCTGATCGGCAGTCATAACACAACGGTAGCAAAGAATACAGCGGTTCATGTGAAGCTGAATTTTGTCACCAATGTTTTCCGGTTCAAACGTTCTTCTTTCCTCAATGTAACGTGTTTTAGCCGAACCGTGCTTAAAGCTTAGGTTCTGTAGGTCACATTCACCTGCCTGATCACAAATAGGACAATCCAGCGGGTGGTTTATCAATAAGAATTCGGTTACCGATTTTCTGGCATCAAGCACCCTTTCAGAAGAGATGCTTTTTACCTCCATACCGTCCATAACACCGGTTACGCACGATGCCATTAGTTTAGGCATAGGTCTTGGATCGGCTTCACTACCTTTAGAAACCTCTACTAAACAGCAACGGCATTTACCACCGCTACCTTTTAGTTTAGAGTAGTAGCACATTGCCGGCGGCACAGATTCTCCGCCTATCATTCTTGCAGCCTGCAGGATGGTGGTCCCCGGTTCTACATTTATTTCCTGACCGTCTATTGTTACTTTCATTTTGTATCCTTGGTTTGAAAGTTTACTGGTACTTTTTGACTTTCGACTTTAACTTAATAACTCAGTTATATTTCCTGCTTTGCTACCAAATGTCTTACCTTTTCAAAAGGTTCGGCAACAAAGTGATCTCTGTTTTTAATTTTTTCAGGGAAACGAACGTGGTACTCAAACTCTTCCCTAAAGTGGCGTATAGCTGCCGCTACCGGCCATGCTGCCGCATCTCCTAACGGACAAATGGTATTACCTTCAATTTTTCTCTGGATATCCCATAGCAGCTCAATATCTTCTTCACGACCGTAACCGGTTTCGATTCTGTGAAGTACTTTTTCCATCCATCCTGTACCTTCACGGCATGGCGAACACTGTCCGCAGCTTTCGTGGTGGTAAAAACGAGAGAAGTTCCATGTGTTGCGAACAATACAGGTAGTATCGTTATACACGATAAAACCACCCGAACCAAGCATAGAGCCCGATTGGAATCCGCCTTCGCTTAACGACTCGTAACTCATTAAACGATCACCGCCTTCGGCATTTTTAAAAATAAGGTTTGCCGGTAAAATTGGTACCGACGAACCTCCCGGAACCAAGGCTTTTAACGGCCTGTCATCCATCATACCGCCTAAGTACTCGTCAGAGTTCATAAACTCATCCACACTTAAGCCAAGTTCTATTTCATATACCCCAGGGTTTTTAATGTGACCTGAAGCAGATATAAGTTTTGTTCCTGTAGATCGTCCAATACCTATTTTAGCATATTCTTCACCGGTATTGTTTACAATCCATGGCACAACAGAGATAGACTCTACATTGTTTACCACTGTTGGGTTAGACCATAAACCGCTTACAGCAGGGAATGGAGGTTTGATTCTTGGATTACCTCTTTTACCTTCTAGCGATTCGATAAGTGCAGTTTCCTCACCACAAATGTATGCTCCGGCACCACAGTGTACGTGCAGGTCAAGGTCGTAGCCAGAACCTAATATGTTTTTACCCAGCCAACCTGCAGCATAGGCTTCTTTGATTGCTTTTTCCAATATGCGGAATACCCACATATACTCGCCACGTATATAGATGTAAGAAAGGTTACAGCCCAGTGCATAACTTGAGGTAATCATACCTTCAATAAGCAGGTGAGGGATGTATTCCATCAGGTAACGGTCCTTAAAGGTTCCCGGCTCAGACTCATCGGCATTACATACCAGGTGTCTTGGTTTTCCTGATTTTTTATCAATAAAGCTCCATTTAAGTCCGGTAGGGAAACCAGCTCCTCCACGTCCTCTTAATCCGGAAGCTTTAACCTGTTCCACAACTTCATCCGGGGTCATGCTTTTTATGGCTTTCTCTACAGAGCGGTACCCTCCGTTTTGGCGGTATACTTCGTAGGTTTTAATACCCGGTACGTTTGCGTGTTCTAATAATATTTTCATTCCCATTGTTACTTTGGTATAATGGTCCTAGTGTAAATTAACTTTGCCGTTCCTGCAATCTTCAATAATCTGGTCTACCTTCTCTTTGGTAAGGTTTTCCTTGTAGTAGTCGCCCAACTGCATCATTGGTGCATAACCACATGCTCCAAGGCACTCAACACCTACTACGGTAAACATACCGTCGGGAGTGGTTTCACCTTCTTTAATGCCCAGTTTTTCGCAGGTGTAATCCATAAGGTTTTCGGCACCGCGAATGGCACAGCATGAAGTCCTGCAAAATTCAAACATGTATTTGCCTATAGGCTTTTGGTTGTACATGGTGTAAAAAGAAACTACTTCATAAACCTCAATAGGTTTAATTTCCAGTATTTCGGCCACCTTGTCCTGAAGTTCTATACTAAGCCAGTTATCGTGGGCATCCTGCACTTCGTGAAGTACCGGAAGCAGTGCCGATTTTTTCTTATCGGCAGGGTAGTGGCTTAATAGTTCGTTGATGCGTTCCATAAGTTTCGCATCTATATTGATAACCTGTTTTGCGTTTGAAATTTCCATAATCCTTAAGCGTCTAATTCGCCTGCAATAACATTGAGGCTTGATAGTGTTGCAATTGCGTCAGACAGCATTTGTCCTTTTATCATGTCGTTAAAAGCCTGGTAGTATATAAAACACGGCCTTCTGAAATGTAATCTGTATGGTGTACGGCTACCATCGGTAATAAGGTAGAAACCAAGTTCTCCGTTACCGCCTTCCACAGGGTGGTACACTTCTGTAACCGGTACAGGTACTTCACCCATAACGATTTTAAAGTGATAAATAAGCGCTTCCATGTTAGTGTAAACGTCTTCTTTTGGAGGAAGGTAATAGTCAGGCACATCGGCATGGTAAGGTCCTTCAGGAAGCTTATCAAGTGCCTGGCGTATAATTTTAAGGCTTTCCCAAACCTCTGCATTACGCACACAAAATCTGTCGTAAGTATCTCCTGATTTACCAACCGGTACATTAAATTCAAAGTCTTCGTAAGAGCTGTATGGCTGCATTACACGAATGTCATAATCTACACCCGCTGCCCTAAGGTTAGGGCCTGTAAAACCATAGCTCATTGCCTTTTCGGCAGAGATAGGGCCAACGTTAATGGTACGGTCCATAAAAATCCTGTTACGTGTAAGCAGGTTTTCAAAGTCTTCCCAAATTTTAGGGAATTCGTCCATAAACTCGTTGATTTTTCTAAAAGCGGCAGGACTCCAGTCCCTTTCAAATCCGCCAATGCGTCCCATGTTTGTAGTAAGTCGGGCTCCGCATATTTCTTCGTATATCTCGTATATTTTTTCCCTGTACTGGAATACATAAAGGAAACCTGTAAGGGCTCCGGTATCTACACCAAGTACCGAGTTACATATAATATGGTCTGCAATACGGGCAAGTTCCATAATAATAACCCTTAGGTACTGTACCCTTTTAGGTATTTCTATACCTAATGCTTTTTCTAATGTCATCCACCAACCCATATTGTTAATTGGGGCAGAACAGTAGTTCATCCTGTCTGTTAGCGGAGTAATTTGATAGAATGGCCTGTTTTCGGCAATTTTTTCAAAAGCACGGTGTATGTATCCTACTGTACCTTCGCCATCAAGGATTCTTTCACCATCCATTAAAAGGATATTTTGGAAAATACCGTGTGTGGCAGGGTGTGTAGGCCCGAGGTTTAGTACAGATAGTTCGCTGCCGTCTTCATTACGCCTTTCCTCAATCTGTTTGGCATAGCGATGTTCTGGTGGTAATAACAGGTCTGACATTTTATATCAAAAATTATTTCAGGTTATTATTAGCATTATCGGTTGTCCTACCAAAGAAACGGTCATCCTTATCGGTACGGCCACCATCTTCCATAGGAAACTCTTTTCTCATAGGGAACGATTCCATCTCGTCCATATTTAGTATCCTTTTAAGCTGCGGATGACCTTTAAATATAATACCATAAAAGTCATACGTTTCGCGCTCCTGCCAGTTAGCTCCTAAAAAGAGGTTTGTAGCAGTGTCTACCTCAGGTTTGTCACCGTTTAGGAAACATTTAAACCTAATGCGCACATTGTCCATCCAGTTGTGCATGTGGTAAACCACTGCAAGCTGTCTGTCCTTCTCAAAGTCAGGATAGTGTACACCACAAATATCGGTTAGGAAGTTAAAGCGTAAAGTCTCGTCTTCTTTAAGAAAACGCATTACATCGTTCATTGAGTTGGAGTCAACCTCAAAGGAAAATATATCGTGTTGCTGAACAAATCCGGTTACCTTGTCACCAAATTTATCTGTAAGCTTGTCCTGTATAACAGTTGTTTCTAAAGGCATATTACTTTATGAAATATTATAAGAAGCTAATAATTCTTTATATTCAGGAGAGTTTCTTCGTCTAACCGATTCTGATTTTACAATCTCCTGTAGGCTCATAATACCTTCAAGAATCTGTTCCGGTCTTGGAGGGCATCCCGGTACATATACGTCTACCGGAATTACTTTGTCAATACCCTGTAGTACTGAGTAAGTATCGAATACTCCGCCTGACGATGCGCATGCACCTACTGCAATTACCCATCTTGGCTCACTCATTTGCTCATAAACCTGACGTAATATAGGTGCCATTTTTTTAGCAATGGTACCCATAACCAGTAGCATGTCTGCCTGACGCGGAGAGAAACTCATACGCTCAGACCCGAAACGTGCCACATCATAATGTGATGCCATTGTTGCCATAAATTCAATACCGCAACAAGAAGTTGCAAATGGTAAAGGCCACAATGAGTTAGCACGTGCCAAACCTACTACAGAGTCTAGTTTGGTTGCAAAAAATCCTTCGCCCTGAACTCCTTCAGGAGCGTCTACTAATTTTATATCTGATGAATTGCTCATAGTAATTTAATTTTGATTATCAGGTTATTATACCGCAAAAAGCATACCTGATACTATTCCCATTCCAATCCTTTTTTCTTGATAACGTAAAAGAACCCTACTACAAGGAGGGTCATAAAGATACCCATTTTGTAGAAGCCTTCAAACCCCATTTCGCGGAAGTTTACAGCCCAAGGATACATAAATATTACCTCTACGTCAAACAAGACAAACAATATAGCTACCAGAAAGTACTTTACCGAGAAAGGAATACGTGCATTACCTACAGACTCTACACCACACTCAAAGTTTTTGTCTTTGTTTATGGAGTGCCTTTTAGGACCTAAAAAGTTTGATACAGCAATGGTTGTAGCCACAAAGCCTACCGCCAGTAGGGTTTGCATTAATATAGGATAGAAATCTACCTGAGTTGAAGATTGCATAATCGGGTCTTTTTATTAAATCAATTCACAAATATACATGTCCTGTGTGAACTATTTAAAGGATTTGCCGATTGATGGAGTTGAAGATGGTTAATTTTTATTTAGAACTAATAAAAATAATAAAAGACTATTTTTGGTATGTATGCCGAATTACCAAAAACAGGGTTTTTATGTTAATTATATCTTAAAGAAAGGATTAAAAAACTGTGTTTTTACTGGGAATTATGCAATAAAAAAAAGCTGCTCACCAGAGCAGCTTTTAGCCTTTGTAAGAGGTAATTTAATAATTTACTATATTAAATAATAGCAACTTTAGCTGCTACTTTACCTTTTCTTCCTTCTTCTTCTTCGTAGCTTACTTTATCTCCTTCACGAAGATTTTCTACGTTGATTCCGGTAGCATGAACAAAAATGTCATTGCCTGTTTCGTCGTCTACAATGAAACCGTAACCTTTAGATTCATTGAAAAATTTTACTTTGCCTGTGCGCATAAGGGTAATATAAAAAAAAATTAATAATAACCCAAAGGTAATCTTAATTATGATATGACAAAGAAAAAATGTTAAAAAAGTTTGAAGTTTTTTTTATTTATACTCCTTTGTTAAGAAATTTTAAAATTAAAGTTGAAAATTACAGTTAAGTATTAAGTTAAATGCGTTAGTCTTTATGGTATTGTTTGCGGAATTGTTAATATTGCTAAGGTCGTTATTGTGCCTTATTTTAATATTGAGGTTTTGTTTTTTGTGATAATGGTAGGGTAGTTCCTACTCTGAAAAGTTTTCTGAAAAAACAAAAATCCGGATTTATTATTTGTATATATTACATATAATAAATCCGGATTTTGTGTGCTTATATGTGTTGGAATTACTTCAGTTTAATATGAAGCTCTTCCAGTTGTACATTGTTAATTACAGACGGAGCATCAATCATTACATCACGGCCTGAATTATTTTTAGGGAATGCAATAAAGTCCCTGATTGTTTCCTGTCCGCCCAGTATCGCTACCAGCCTGTCAAAACCAAATGCAAGTCCGCCATGTGGTGGTGCGCCATACTGGAAAGCGTCCATAAGGAACCCAAACTGTGCCTTGGCTTCTTCATCTGTAAAGCCAAGATGTTTAAACATAAGTGCCTGTACATCCTTGTCGTGTATCCTTATAGAACCACCACCTATTTCGTTACCGTTTAATACAAGGTCATAAGCGTTTGCCCTAACTTTACCCGGATCGGTTTCAAGTAACGGAATGTCTTCCGGTTTTGGAGATGTGAACGGGTGGTGCATAGCGTGGAATCTTTCGCTTTCCTCGTCCCATTCTAATAGCGGGAAGTCTACAACCCAAAGTGGTGCAAACTCATCCGGTTTTCTTAAGCCCAATCGTGTTGCCAGCTCCATACGTAATGCACTTAGGCGTGTACGTGTTTTAAAGGCATCACCCGAAAGTACTAATATAAGGTCTCCGGCATTAGCTCCGGTAATTTCTGCCCATTTTTTAAGGTCTTCCTGATCGTAAAATTTATCTACAGATGATTTGTAAGTTCCGCCTTCTTCGCATTTTACATATACCATACCGCTTGCACCTACCTGCGGGCGTTTTACCCAGTCAATAAGTGCATCGATTTCCTTACGAGTGTAAGCTGCTCCGCCCGGTACGGCAATACCAACTACAAGTTCAGAGTTATTAAATACCCCGAAATCTTTGTGCTGTGCCACTTCATTAAGTTCGCCAAACTCCATTCCGAAACGGATGTCCGGTTTATCATTACCGTATTTTTCCATGGCTTCATCATAGGTCATTCTTGGGAACGCACCTGTTTCCACTCCTTTAAGTTCTTTTAAAAGATGACTTGCAAGTCCTTCAAAAGCCTGCATGATGTCTTCCTGTTCCACAAATGCCATTTCGCAGTCAATTTGTGTAAATTCCGGCTGTCTGTCGGCACGAAGGTCTTCATCACGGAAACATTTAACAATCTGGAAATATTTGTCCATACCGCCTACCATAAGCAGCTGCTTAAAGGTTTGTGGCGATTGCGGAAGTGCATAAAACTGACCCTCGTTCATTCTTGATGGTACGATGAAGTCACGTGCTCCTTCCGGAGTTGATTTTATAAGTACAGGTGTTTCAACCTCTATAAAGCCTTGCGCAGAAAGGTAATTTCTTACTTCCATTGCTACTTTATGACGGAATAGAAGGCTGTTTTTAACCGGATTACGACGAATATCCAGGTAACGGTATTTCATCCTGATATCCTCGCCACCATCAGTTTCATCCTCAATAGTGAAAGGAGGTACCTGTGCTGCATTAAGTATAGTAAGTTTTTTAACCAGGATCTCAATGTCTCCCGTAGCCATATTAGGGTTTTTAGACTCACGTTCTATAACTGTACCTTTTACCTGAATTACAAATTCACGGCCAAGGGTTTCGGCAAGTTCAAAAACATCTTTCTGGGTTCTGGCTTCGTCAAATATTAACTGTGTTACGCCATAACGATCCCTAAGGTCGGTCCAGATAAGGAAACCTTTGTTACGTGTTTTTTGTACCCATCCTGCTAGAGTTACTTCCTGGTTGATATGTGAAGCGTTAAGCTCTCCACAATTATGACTTCTATACATTATCTCAATTAATTTTAGAGTGCAAATTTAGAAACAATTACGAATAATGCCTGTGTTTAGAGTAGCAAAAATTATAAATGTATATATATAGGTATAAGTCTTTATCTGCATGAATTGTTTCGGTATGTAAATTTAATGTTAAGAGAAAGGTGTTTTAAAATGAAAATGATAAGTAAAAACTTAAAAAAATACGGTTTTACTGGTTATTGGTGTTTATTTGTACGAATTTTTTTACAGGTAGCTTTCTTTTTATAAACCCTTGTGTTTACAGGTGATTTGGCTAATGTGCACATAACCCGTATGTTAAATTTTAGCTCAATGTTACCAAATTGTTAACTCAATGTATATTTAATGTAAAATTATTTTGTATATTCGTGTATATAATAGTAAATATAAACACAAAACTGATATGAGAAAGATTATTATTGCCGGGATGCTATTATCAGCAGGTTTAATTTCAGCACAGGAAAACGTAAAGCCAAAATATGAATTAGAAAGCCAAACAGTTAAAGCGACTTTTTATTATGATAACGGACAGATAAAAAAAGAAGGTTCTTATAATAAAGACGGTAAGCTTCACGGAACATGGGTGGCTTATAATGAAGACGGAACAAAACAGGCAATAGGTGAGTACACTAACGGAAAGAAAACAGGAAAATGGTTCTTTTGGACCGGGTCTATCCTTAATGAGGTAGATTATACAGACAGCAGGATCGCAGATATTAAAAAGTGGTCTAAAGAAGCTGTAGTTATAAATAAATAAGTCGTTGATTTATTTATTTGAAAAAGGCTGTAAGTTTAATACTTACAGCCTTTTTTGTAAAAATAGAATATACTAATCACTTATCAATCTAAGATTAAGATTGTGTTTTATATGCCTTATAGCTGTATTTTTATTTTTTAGCTTTTACAGGCTTAGCTTTTTTGTTTTTACGTCCCCACCATATAACGAAACCAGTAATAGGTAGCAGGCCGCTGATAAAGCTGGCGATAAATGCGATTATTTTACCGGGGATGCCTAAAATAGCCCCCACATGGATATCATAATTAGCTGTTATAAGTTTTTCGCCAAAGTTTTTTTCGTCATGCAGCCTTTCGTTTAACAACTTCCCGGTATACTGGTCAAACTGCAACTGATGGTTTACATAATATGTACCTTCATACTGCTGCACATAAGCACTTATAACACCCGTGGAGTCGGTAGCTTTACTTAGTCCGAAAGCACCGGCAGTATTGTGTCTTTCGTGTGTTATTTGGCTGGCAATATCAAAGGCAGCATCCTTATCACTTTTTTCCCTGAATACTGATTGTTCCCTTTTAACCTCGGGAGGAGTAATGCTTTGTGATCCGGCAACATATACTATAGCCTGAAACCAGGTAAATGCCCAAACCATACCTGTAAAGGCAATTATCACGGCTATGGTAGATATATAAAAGCCCAGTATATTATGGATGTCGTAGTTTTTGCGGCGCCATTGCGTAGTGTCTTTCCACTGAAATTTAAAACGCTGTTTTCGGGCAGCCTTATTTTTAGGCCACCATAGTATAATACCTGTAATAAGCATTATAACAAAAATAAAGGTAGCCCAACCTACCACAGGCTGTCCTATTTCGGTTTCAAGTAAAAGGCTCCAATGCAGCATTTTAATAGTGTTGAAAAAGTCTTTCTTTTCATCGTATATTCCCAGTACTTTACCTGTGTAAGGGTCGGTGTATACCGTATAGTAGTAGTCTATATTCCTGAAATAGAATATCGAGTTTTTCTGGGCAGCTGCTTTATAACAGAAAAAACGTACCGACTTTTCAGGGTTGTTAAACACATCAACCCTGTTTATTATTATGGAATCGCCCAGTGTTTTTTGGGTCTCATTCCATAGCTGGCTTACAGGCAGGCGTGTTTCCTTTACCTCAGGAACATAGATCTCATCTTTTCTTATGGCTCCGTTTATCTCCTGACTAAAAACATAAATACATCCTGTTACCGACAGCAATAAAACAATGAGCCCGGATGCTAATCCGAGCCATAAATGGGCTTTACCAACCCAGTGTTTGAAACCTTTTTTCTTTTTACCTTTCTGTTTGCTCATCAGGCTTTATTTTTATCCAAGGGGAATAGCATAAGTGGCACAGTGCCATATAAATTGATAGTCCTGCCCGTTGTAGTTCCCCGGCACTTCTTCTTTACGGGTTACCTCAAGAATATACTTTGTGTTCCATGGTAATGTAAAACGGATTTCTCCCTTTTCATCAGTATATACTTTTTTAGACCATAGGTCAGAAATGAAAACAGTTACTTCCTGCTCTTTTACCGGCTGGCCTTTGTATAACACCTTTAAAACAGTTTCCCCTTTTTCAGTATGTACTTTTTTAGAAAGGTCTACAATGGTAAGTCCTTCAGGATTTATAGCGGCAGTTTCGGCAGTTTTATTGCCTACCTCTACTTTTGCTACAGAATGGTAATGGGTTTTGAATATCCCAAAATCATACTGAGTGTAATCTATCACATCAATTTCATTATTATTAAGCACTACGGTATGTGTACCATTTGTTTTTGGCGTAAAGTAACCGCTGTAAAAAGTTACTCCGGCTTTCATTTCAAGCTGTTGTTTTTCTCCGTTTGGAGCTACAACCCATACCGTAAACTTTTTCATTTTGTTAAATGCCTCGCCGTTCACTTCCTCAATTACGCCATAGGTATATTCGCCAAAATAAACCTTTACTTCCTGTTTTTGGTTTACTTTACCTGTCATAGCGGTTTCTACCCACATAAAGTGTGCGAAAGAGTTTGCCGAAACCAAAAGCAATAACAATAATAAAACTGATTTTTTCATGGTGTTTATGTAAATTAAAACATCCCCTTCGATTACAGGAAGGGGATTGTTTTGTTATTATTTGTTAGAAGTTATACGTTAGGTTAGCAGCAAAAATTCTTGGTTTTTGCGGGCTGATTGTAGACCAACCTTTAAAGTATTCCTTATTTGTAATATTATCCATTTTAAGGGTGATGCTAAAGGCTTCTGCATTATAGAAAACAGATGCATTTAACACAGTGTATTCAGGAAGTGTGAATGTACCTGCAACATTACGGTTAAATATTTTGTTTTCACTACCGTAGTTACCACCAAATCCAAGACCGAAACCGTTTAGTTTACCTGTAGTAAACTTATAGCTGGCCCAAAGGTTTGCCATGTTTTGCGGACCTGCACTCTCCGGTCTTCTGCCTACAAAGTCATCACCTTCTGCAGCTTTATCAAGACGGCTGTCGTTGTAGCTGTAACCTGCTATAATGTTAAGTCCGGTTACCGGGCTTGCCACTACACTGGCTTCAAAACCTTTGCTTGTGCGCTCACCACCCTGAGTATACTCATTTGGAGCTACCTGAAGTACAGTATTCGTTACTTTGATATCGTAGTAGCTTAATGTAGCTGTTACTTTATTGTTTATTAGGTTTAATTTAGTACCTACTTCAAACTGATCAGCCTGCTCAGGGTCAAATGTGAAAGTTTCCTCTCCTGTACCCGAAACAATTGGAGCCACATTGCTAAATCCGTTCATATAGTTAGCGAAAACCGATACTTTGTCAAGAATAGGCTGGTATACTAATCCAAATTTTGGAGAAAGTGCCGTTTGGTTATAATCGTCTGCCTTAGTGCTAAGGTTACCTTTGTTTGCAAAACGGTCTACTCTTAAACTTAACATAGCTGATAGGGAAGGAGTAATGTTAATCACATCAGAAGCATAAGCACTGAATATTTCCTGACTAGTTTTTACAGGGTTTATTTGACTGTTCCCTAAAAGAGCATCAGTACCTGCCTGAGTAAGCACACCGGTTTCATCTGTATAAGCAGCAGGATCTGTTATGCCTAATACAAGTTCATTAAACTGTTGTAGGTTGTCACCTATGTAAATTGCACCATTTGTTACATAAGGGCTGCTGTTGTTTGTTACGTTTCTGTTAAAGTAGTCAAAACCTACAACCATTCTGTTTCTAAGGCCGGCGATATTAAAGTCACCAATAAAGTTTTGCTGAATATCTGTACCGTATGTTTCAGAATTTTGTTTGCTGATGTAGCGACTTAGTACGATACCTTCGGTTACAGGAGTGTATTGTGTACCTTCATATAGGTATGAGTAGTATCCGTCTGATTTAGCTGATGTTCTTGAGAACACGGTTTGAGATGTCCATTGTTCAGATATTTTATAGAACATTTGTCCCTGGATACTGAAAGTAGGCGTTTCAATGTATAGGTCGTTACCTGTGTAAGAACGGTAGCTGTCGTATTTTAATTCGTTCATGTCGTGAACTCTAAGTTCAGCACCTCTGTCAAGGAAAAGCATTGTTTGGTTAGTGCTTTTACCGTTGTAAAATTCAGTATTAACAAGGAAAGACAATTTGTCGTTCACTTTGTAAGAGATAGATGGCGCTACAAAAAGCGATTTTTTGAACCCTGCATCCTGGAAGCTGTTCTCTGTATGATAAGCCGCGTTTAAGCGGAAAAGAGCATTTTTACTATCGTTAAGCGGAGTGTTAACATCTACAGTGAAACGGTTTAATCCGTAAGTACCCGCTGTGTACGACATGTTTCCGCCAAAGTAATTGTATGGCTTTTTAGTGTTTACGTTAATTAAACCACCGTAAGAAACCAGTGAGCTACCAAATAAAGTGCCTGACGGGCCTTTTATAACCTCAATGCTTTCCATGTTAGCGGGATCAGGGCTACCGTTTGTAATACTAGGTAAACCATTAACCATTGTTGGCTGTACAGCAAATCCTCTTAAAGAGAAATAACCGGCACCATCACCACCACGACCTGTAGATTCCCATAGTTTATCTATACCGGGAGCGTTTCTAAGAGCGTCGTCAAAATTAGTAACTACCTGCTCTTTTAAAAGCTCGCTTGTAATAACGTTGTATACCTGTGGATTTTCTATATCCTTTAACGGCATTTTAGAAACTACTCTGCTTTGTGTTCTGGTAAACTTATTTCCTTTACCGTCTATCACCACTTCGTTAAGCTCTTCAAGGCTTTCCGAAAGGGTAAAGCTTTTTGTTATGGTTTGTCCTGCCTCAAGGGTAATGTTCTCCTCTACCGGAGTAATACCGATGGCAGAAACACGAAGTACATAAGTACCCGGTTTAATATTTTTGATTTCATATCTACCTGCCGAGTTGGTTACAGCAGAAAATGAAGAACCTTTAAGCACAACCGAAATGTTTTCGGCCGGTGTGTTTCCGCTTAAAGTTACTGTACCGTTTATTTTGGCTCTTTCCTGTGCCGATACAGTTACCGAACACATTAAAAAGAAGCAAAACAGTAATTGCTTTAATATTGAGTTGTTCATTGTTTGTAATGGGTATTTGTTATGGGCACAAAAGTACAGGGCAATAAACAATCAGCCAAATTATTTTTAATTATTCTAAATAAACTTAAAAATCGTTTATTTAGATTTATTATAATTAAAAAATTAGTCTTTTTTTTGAAAGGAGTGAAAAAAAATCAGGTCATGAGTTAAATATTAACAGTGATATAGCGGCTTTTTTGAAGCGCAAAACCAAAAAAAATAGCCAAACAAGATTGCTTGGCTATTTACAAATTATATAATTGAGTATTAATGAAGGGTAGGTTCGGCAGGTTTTTTCTTAAGCCAGATTTTAATTTTCTGCAGCATAAAGAACATAACCGGTACAATAACCAGGGTAAGGAACGTGGCAAATATCAAACCGTAAATTACAGTTTTAGCCAGTGGTCCCCAAAAGATTACGTTATCACCACCCAGGTATATTTTTGGATTGTACTCAATAAACAGGTTAAAGAAGTCAATGTTAAGACCTATTGCCAGTGGTACAAGTCCCAGTACGGTTGTAATTGCCGTTAAAAGTACCGGCCTTAAACGGCTGCGGCCACCTTCTACAATAAGTTGTTTATACTCTTCTTTAGTAAGTAATTCGTCTTTATCCATTCCTTTTTCGGCCAGTTTACGGTCAATAAGGAGCTGGGTATAGTCAATAAGTACAATGGCGTTGTTTACCACAATACCTGCAAGCGATATAATACCCATCATGGTCATGATAATCACGAAGTCATCGCCAAGAAATACCATACCGAAGAATACGCCACCAAAACTCAGTAATACCGATGTCATGATGATAATAGGTTTGGAAACCGAGTTAAACTGTGCCACAAGGATAAGTACAATACCGCCCAGTGCAATAAGTAGTGCCTTAACAAGGAAGCCCATGTTTTTAGACTGCTCTTCCTGCTCTCCTGTAAAGGCATAAGTAATATCGCTTGGCATTTTGTAGTTTACCAGTTCCTTTTTGATTCGTGCTACAATGTCGTTACCGTTATAGCCTGTGGTAACGTTAGAGTAAACCGTGATTACCCTTTTAAGGTTTTTTCTTTTTATAGTATTAAAGGTAACAGAGTTCTTAGCATCGGTTATGGCAGATATTGGTACCTGTACCAGCTGCCCGTTTGCCTGATTTCTGAATGTTACCGGCTGATTGTAAAGAACAGCGTTGTCATTTCGCTGATCTTCTTCCAGCCTTACATTAATTTCATAGTCATCTTTCCCTTCCTTGTAAGTCGATATTTTTTCACCATAAATAGATCGTCTAAGGGTTTGTCCTACCTGGCTTGATGTAATACCAAGCTGACCCGCCTTATCAATATCTACCGTGATATCTACTCCCGGTTTTTGTTTGTTTACATCTATTTTAAGTTCTTCAATACCAGCGATGTTTTTGGTATTAATAAAGGCTTTCAGTTGTTCTGCCTCAGCAAGCATCTGGTCATAATCCTCTCCGGTAATTTCTATATTAACCGGATAACCTGCCGGCGGACCGTTTTGTTCCTTTTCTACAATTACCGATACTCCTGCATAACCTTTTACTGCTTCCCTGATTTTATCCATCACATCCTGACTGTTTATACCTTTACGGTATTTAAACTCAGTCATGGTAAGTGTAACCTTACCTCTGTGAGGCATGTCGTTTTCAGATCCGCCGTCGGTTTGCGGGTTTCCGGCACCCTGTCCTACCTGTGCAATGGCACTTTCAACCATGTAATTGCTGCCGTCTTCCACATATTGTTTGGCAATTTTATATACCTTTTCTTCAATGATTTTGGTAAAGGCATCGGTTTTCTTAATATCTGTACCTTCCGGGAATTCTATATAAACCATAATCTGGTTAGGCTGGTTTTCCGGGAAGAATAATACGTTAGGCTGACTTACACCAACAGCAATAAACGATGCGATAAGTATACCAAAAGTACCTAGAAAGAACAAGCGTGGTCTGTAACCGGTAAGTGCAAAATCAAGGAAGTTTTGGTATTTGTTTTCAAGCCAAACCAAACTGTTTCTCTGGAACTTGTCCATACGTTTAAGCAGGAAGTACTTGTATACCCACATCATGATTACAAAGAAAAGCATAAGGTTACCCATACCTTTTGCAGCTCCCGATCCACTGGAGAAACCTATAACAAGAGTTATTAACCCTATACCCCCAATAATGGCACTAAGCAATATCATTTTCTTTTTAGGCATCTCTTTCTCCTCAAGCCTCATGAAGTCTGAAGTGAACATGGCATTGATAACCAGTGCTACAAACAGCGATGAGCCCAGTACGATAGAAAGTGTCATTGGGAAATAAATCATAAATTTACCCATAGTACCCGGCCACAAACCAAGCGGGAAGAAGGCCGCCAGTGTAGTAGCGGTAGAGGCTATAATAGGCCATGCAATTTCACCAATACCTTCGATAGCCGCTTTTTTGCGCGACATACCCTGACTCATAAGTGAGTATACGTTTTCTACAACCACAATACCATTATCTACCAGCATACCCAGTCCCATTACAAGGGCAAAAAGTACCATGGTGTTAAGGGTAATGCCCAGTGCTGCCAGTATCATGTATGACATGAACATCGATAGCGGGATAGCTATACCTACGAAGAGAGCATTGCGTAACCCAAGAAAAAACATAAGTACCACAACTACCAGTACCACACCAAAAATGATGTTGTTTACAAGGTCGTCTACCTGTGCAATTGTTCTTGTAGACTGGTCGTTAGCATAGGTAATATTAAGTCCTTTAGGGAAATAGTTTTCCTGTGCCTTGCTGATTATCTCCTTAACGCCATCTACAGCTTCAACCATGTTTTTACCACTACGCTTTTTAATATCAAGCATAACTACAGGGTTACCATATTCCCTGGCATAAGTGGTTCTTTCTTTTTCTTTAAAGGTAATTTTTGCTATATCCTTAAGGTATACTTTACCGTCCTGATGTTTAACGATAATGTTGTTAAGCTGTGCCGGATCGCTGATTTCACCAATTACCCTAATATTTTTCTTGATACCGTCTAACGTTACACTACCACCTGATATGGTTTTGTTCTCATATTTTACGGCATTAATAATATCTTCAAAGCTTACTTTAGCCGAAGCCATTTTGTAGATGTCTACAGCAATTTCGACCTCTTTGTCTTCTGCACCACGAATGGCAGCTTCTTTAATTTGCGGAAGCCTTTCTATGTGGTCTTCAAGATATTCGGCAAACTCCTTTAGTTTTTCCGATGTAAAGTCACCCGTAAGGTTAACGTTTAGTATAGGAGTCTCCTCGGCAATATTTAGGTCAAATACGTTAGGTTCTACTTTAGCACCGCCGTCAAGGGTTGGCCATTCGGTATCTGCCTTTACTTTATCTACCTTATCTTTTACCTTTTGTTTGGCATCTTCAACAGTAATATCCTCATCAAACTCCACCAGTACCATGGAATAGTCTTCCAGCGTGTTTGAGGTTATTTTTGTAACCCCCGATATGTTGTTAAACTCGTCTTCAAGGGGTTTGGTTATCAGTTTCTCCACATCCTCAGCAGAGTTGCCGGGATTTATGGAGCTTACATATATCTTAGTCTCCTTAATTTCAGGGAAGCTTTCCCTTGGCATGGAATAGTAGGAGATAAGTCCGCCTAAAAATAAAATGGCCGTGATAACATAAACTGTCATCTTGTTGTTAATGGCCCAGGTGGAAATACCGAAACTTTTCTCTATTTTTTTACTCATTTTGGTTGTGTTATGAGTTTGTTTTATTTAATGATTTCTACAGTTGAGCCTTCTTTAATACTCTTAGCACCATCGGTAACAATTTCGTCGCCTTTTTTGATACCTGATTTGATCTCAACATAACCTTTAGAAGTATAACCGGTTTCAATGGTTTTTTCAACAGCTTTGATTTCTTCTTTATTCGATTTGTCTAAGCCGTATACCACAAGTCTTCCTCCTGCTTTTTGCTGAATGATTGTTTCAGGAAGCAATAGTGCAGTATCGGTTTTGTAATCTTCAATTTTAAGTACTGCTACCTGGTTAGGGCGTAAAAGGTTATCAGGGTTTGGAAGTGCTACTTCAATACCAAAAGTTCTGTTATTAGGGTTGATGTAGTTACCCACCTGACGTACTTTACCTTTGTAGGTTTTACCTATAGCGTTAAGATGTACCTCTACAGGTGCACCAAGTTTTAGCTGACTTAAATAGGTTTCAGGCACGGTAGCCGAAACATACATATCACCTAGGTTTACTATTCTGAATAGTTCCTGACCCGGAGCTACAACTTTACCTCTTTCGGTCATTACCTCGTCTATAGTTCCTGTGAACGGAGCTCTTACTACCGATTTGTTTAATTGTGACTGAAGCTGGTCTACCACCTTTTGCTGACTTTCCAGTGACGTTTTAGCCTGTAGGTATTGTATTTCACTACCTATTTTTTGGTCCCAAAGCCTTTTCTGTCTGTCAAAAGTAGTTTGCGACAGACTTAACTGCGCCTGAGCCTGAGCCAGTTGTGCGCTAACACCACCATCGTCTATTCTTGCAAGTACCTGTCCTTTAGATACTTTTTGTCCGGCTTTTACATTAAGCTGTTGTAGTATACCTGATATTTCAGGGTAAATAAGGATGTTTTGCTTAGTGTCTACATTACCCTGTATCTCTATGTAGTGTACAAATGATGTATCTTTCACGGTTATAGTTCTAACCAGTACACGGCTTCTGTTAGGGTCAAGCGAATCGATTGCCTTGTCTATTTTGGCAAGATCGGCAGTCAGTTTATCATATTCGGTTTGTACTTGTTCGCGTACTTCTCTTATCTTTTTTATATCATTAGTCTCAACGACTTCGTCTACGTTTAATTTCTTTTCCCCGCATGAAAACATCATAAGGGATAGTGTAGTGATATATGCTAATTTTTTCATCTCTTAAATTTTAGGTGCTTTATTGTGCGGTTAGTTTTTCAAGGGCAGCCCTTTTGTTTATCACTTCGGTCATCGATTCCAGAAAGTTTTGCTGTGCCGAGTACAACTGACGTTGTGCTTCTGTAAACTCAAAACTACTGGATAAACCTTCTTTAAATTTTATTTGTTGTTTGTTCTCAATACGTTCTGCAAGCTTCAGGTTGTTTTTTGAGGTAAAGTATTCTTCAATACTATACTCATATTCACTTTTTGCGCGCTGGTATTCCAGCTTAAGGTTTTGTTCCAGTTCTTCCTGCTGGGTTTTTGCCTGTTCTAAAGCGATTCTTGCTTGCTGAGTCCTGGCACTACGACCAAGGCTACTAAAAATAGGTACGTTAAGGCTTAATCCTAAATACGAATAGTTTAACCACTGCTGGTTTCTCTGGAAGAAGTCAAAGTTGTTGTTAAACCCGTTGTAACCAAAAGCAAGGTTTGTGGAAAGCGTAGGCAGTGCCTTGCTCATTTCCTGTTTCATTAAAAGCTCTTTCTGGATAGTGTTTATCTGTCCCAGCCTGTAGTCAATATTCTGCTCTACATTAAAACCTTCTGCTGCAACTGTAATATCAAGGTTTTCGGTGGTCAGGTCTTCCAGATTATCGGTAAGTGTAAGTTGATCGTCCAGTTCAATGCCTAGTATTATTTTAAGCATATTTAAGGAAATTTCCCTTACTCTTATTGAGTTTTTAAGGGAGCTGTTAATGGTAGCAAGTGTAATAGAAATTTGCTCCACATCTTCCTCTTCCGATAGCCCGTTTTTAAAGCTCTCATTGGTTTCGTGGTAGTTTTTTTCCAGTGTTTCCTTGTTTTTTTCAAGTATGCTTACACTTTCTTCCAGAAGCAATACGTTGCCATAAGCGTTTATAACCTGTTCTTTTACGTCGATGTCTGTTTTTTGCTTGGAACTTTGATAGTAGTCCAGATATACCCTTGCCGCTTTAAGGCCTACTATGTATGTTCCGTCAAAAATCAGCTGGTTAAGTGTAGCCTTAGCATCAACCGAATGCTTTGTACCAAAGGCCACTTCTACAAATTCGCCGGGGTTACCACCGAAGAATTCGGCAGGTACAACCGATTTTTGCAGCTCGAAATTGTACTGGTAATTACCGCTTGCGCTAATTTGTGGTAAACCCGTTGCAATGGTTTCCCATTTTTTCTTGTTTGCCGCTTCTATATCCCTGCCCGAGTTTATAACCTTGTAGTTATATTCCATGGCGTGCTGTATTGCCTCGTTAAGGCTAAAGGAATAGCTTTGAGGCTCTTCCTGTGCCTGTGAAGGGAGTACAGACAAGAGAATCAATGCAGCAGCAAAACGCCTTAGGGCTTTACCGTTTAAAGAATTGATGATTTTCTCCATACTAACTGTGTTAATTGATTTGATGATTATTATTTAAAAAGGGTATCCATTACTATTTTCTTACGCTCTTCTATAAGTGAATCGTAAGCTTCATTACTCATGCCCATGCTTTCCTGTAATAGTGGTCGCATAGAAACAGGGAAGGAGGTAAGCGATATAAGGTTTAGCATAAACTGTTCAGGCCTCATTTTGGCTATATTACCTTTTTCCATTTCCAAAGCTATTTCAAGGTAAAACTTGTCCAGCATTCTGTTCATAGTATCAGGGTCTTTAAAACAACTTCCCTGATTCATTTGTGTAACCATATATATTTCCAGATAGGGGTACTTTTTTGCCTGCTCAAAAAACAGGTCAAGGTATTTCTCTATTTTTTGGTGGAAAGGCAGGTCAGAAAAAATAATCTGTTCTGCTATGGCATTCTCCTTAGTTTGGGCATCCTGAAAAACAATTTCAAAAAGATTATTTCTGGATCTGAAATAGTAGTTTATTAGCGTCCTGTTTACACCTGCGGCATCGGCAATCTCCTGTGTTGTGGCCTTAAAACGACCTTCGCCAAAAAACACTCTTTTGGCAGTTTCTTTTATCAACTCTTCGGTGTCTATGTCTATTTCCTGTATTGACATATTTGTTTAACTTTAATGTTTGACATTTTTGTTAACGCAAAAGTAGGCTGTTTGTAACAAACTTTTATGTTAAATTTTATTTAATCGGTTTTTATCAAACCCTCCAGTATTTTTAATCCTTTTGGTGTGACTATGGCCCTTAAATGATATTCTAAGAATTTTTGTGTAAGCTCATATGCATTAAACTGGTCTATAGGGAAAACATCACTATCCTTAATACCGGTTAATCCGGTAAAATACATTCTGGATATAAAATTTACATCAATATCCGGCCTGTATAAGCCGTGTTCTATGCCTTTAGCCTGGTTTTCTATCATGCAGTCATTCATCTTTTCAAACTGTTTGGCACGAAGGCATGAGAATATTTTTGGGAAAAACTTTTGCAACTGATAAAACGGAGAGGCACTCTCGTTGTTTAACTGCTGCATCATAAAGCTGCGTATGATGAAAATCTCTTCAATAGAGTTTTTATCCTGCTCTCTAATGTTATCTATACCGCATGATACTGTTTCAAACAGATGGTCGGTACTTGCTTCTACCAGGTCGTTTTTGTTTGCAAAGTGCTGATATATAGTTTTTTTGGATATGCCCAGCTCTGTTGCAATATCGTCCATGGTAACGCTTTTAAAACCATAGGCAAGAAACATTTCGTTTGCTTTTTTTAATATAGTATCTCTCATTCAATGTATTAAGATGGGGCAAATGTATAAAGGAAACTTTTAAAACCAAAAAAGTTTCCGTAGTTTTTTTGTAAAATTTTATCAAAAAAATAATACTTGGTTAAAAAACTGAAAGGGTTTACTTTAGCAAAAAAATATTTCATGCAAGCTATATCGCACTATCAGCAGGTAATTTCAGATTATTTCAATGCACTTTCAGTAGTAAAAGATCCGGTTAATTTATATGAGCCCGCAGCATACATTTTATCGTTAGGAGGTAAAAGAATGCGTCCGGTACTTACCTTAATGGCTGCCGAAATTTTTAATGCCGACTGCAAGGAAGCCCTTCCGGCGGCAGTAGCGGTTGAGATCTTTCATAATTTCTCGCTGGTGCATGACGATATTATGGACGATGCCCCTCTGAGAAGAGGTAAGGAAACCGTGCATGAAAAATGGAATACCAATACCGCTATCCTTTCGGGTGATGCTATGCTTATAATGGCCTACCGTTATTTTGAGGCTTATGAGCCTGAAACCTTCCGTGACCTGGCAAAGCTATTCAGTAAAACGGCGCTTGAGGTATGTGAAGGGCAGCAGTGGGATGTTGATTTTGAGGAAAGGAATGATGTAACTGTTCCCGAATACCTTAAAATGATTGAATACAAAACAGCCGTGTTGGTTGGAGCAGCTATGAAAATGGGTGCTATAGTGGCAAAAACCTCTCCGGAGAATGCCGATTTGATTTATGACTTTGGCCGAAACCTGGGTATTGCCTTCCAGTTACAGGACGATTACCTGGATGCTTTTGGTGATCCCGAAACTTTTGGCAAGCAGGTAGGCGGTGATATTATCGAAAACAAAAAAACATACCTTTATCTAATGGCATTGCAGTATGGCGACGATGTTAGCAAAGAGCAGCTTAAAGAACTGTTTTGCCTGCAGCCGGAAAACAGCGATGAAAAGGTAGAGGTAGTAAAGAATATTTTTACCACAAGCGGAGCTGATACCCAAACCAAAAAAGCTATAGAGGAATATACGCACAAAGCGTTTGATACGCTGGCAAAACTGGATATTGATGATAGTAAGAAAGCCATGCTTAGGGCTTTTGGTGAAAACTTAATGCAACGTAAGGTATAATGTACATAGCTCCCGCCAATACTGACTTACTGCTTTCTGAAGCACAGAAGGAGTCGCTTTATGTTAAACTGGTTGAGCAGGTTAATAAGGACTTTGCCCTGGCAAATGAACCGGTAGATTTTGATGTTGCCATTACTCCTATAAGCCTTAAAATAGAGCTGCATGAAAAGGTGTATAAGCTTATACAGTATAAGTTTGGCGAATACCTTAACCTGCTTTATATAATAGATGTTCCAGAAAAAGAAATAAAAAGCCTTAACGGTGGCGATTTAAGCGAACTGGCCGAGCAGGTGGCTTTTTTGATACTTAAAAGGGAATGGCAGAAGGTGTGGTTTAGAAACAGGTTTTAATTGATATAACACACCTTAACAATGCAGAAAAAAATATCATTTTTAACTAAGGTTTTTATAGTAAGTATTAGCGGAGTCATTTTTACCTGGCTTTTTTCTTCGTTTCTGCATTATGTTAACTGTTATAGTAACTTCCTTTTATGGATGGTGTATTTAATGGTATATGCCTTTTTATTCTCATCGCTAATTTCTTTTGTTTCTTTGCTCTTCATTTTGGGTAAGCGATATTTTTGCAGGTAAATTCTTTGTTTTTTTATTTCTTCAATAAATCAGTTTGTAGCACTATGTTTTATTGAAATTTTTATTCAGGTCTTTCTATATCCATAATTTCACCATTCTCCAGCATCACTTTTAGGTCGGTTTTCATAACCGGATAACTTTCTGTGGTAAATGGTTTTTCTAAAAGTTCTTCAACTCCGCTTAACCTATCGGTCATGTATTCGTTTTCAAAAAAATACACAGTATTGCCTTCTACTTTGTCTACTTTGTAAATGGTGTACTGTTCGTTAGAAAGCTTAATCTCATAAATATCCCCTTTTTGAGGTGATAGTGCGAGTTCGGCGTTTTCAGAGTCGTTTTGTCTACCTACTATGAAAAGTGCAATAATAATCAAAGCAATAATGCCAACACCTGTAAACATCCATATAGGTGTTTTTGTGCGTGACTTTATTTCTTCATAGCCGTTTTTGTATTTTTCAGGGAAGTTTTTCTTCTCTAAAACGTGATTACAGTTGCTGCATTCTGAAACCGCTTTTTTTCCTGAGGGGAAAAACGGAATCCAATATATATGAGCATAACGCTGTACTATTAAAATGTTAATAGTGGTTGGTTCCTGGCAGTTAATGCAGGTTGTTCTTATTTTGCCTCCTCCGGTTTCTTTACCGGCAGCTCCGTATATTATCATGGTGTGGTTTTGTTGGTTTTCGGTTGCAAATAAAACGATTTAAATTGTATTTGCATTATGATGCCTGTATAAGAGATGATTAAAAATAAACCCTTATAAACGGCATCCAGGCTTCGCTGTAAACGTAGTCGTTGTCGTTATACAACACATTGTAGCGAATACCAAAGGTTACATTTTGTGCGCGATAACCTGCTCCTAAAAACAGTGCGGTATTCCAGAAATCCCTGTCCTGATTACCGTAAAAATCGGTATATCTCTCGTCAAAATCAAGGTTTACCCTTAGTTGTTCCAGTTCAGCAGAAATTTGTATTTGCGGTATAGGGTTAAAAACGTTTATTATTGATCCTCCATACATCCACGATTCATAAAAATCTTTTTGCTGTACATAGGTTCCCTGCAGGGATAAACCAACTCCATAATACGGGTTAACTTCATATAATGCGCCCGGCGCAAGGGTAACATCGGTATAGTTATTTCCGAAGGAAGCGCCTATGGCACCGCCAAAACGTACCCTCCTCCAAAAATCACTATTATTTTGGGCTTTGGCGCTTATGCATGTAAGGCAAAAAGCTATTGCGATACCCGTTTTTGTTAAAAAACTCAAAAAGCCTGATTTCATGTTGGTAAAGGTTGTAGGTTTATGAATATAAATATATAAAAAACACTGAAAGATTATTACAAATATTGTACTTTTGCATAAAATTTTTTAAAACAAAGGTCATAAAGACATTAGTATGGACAGGTTTTCCTTTTTAAACGCAGCACATACTGCTTTTTTTGCAGATTTGTATGAACAATATATAGAAAATCCTGACAGTGTAGAGCCTAGCTGGAGAAGTTTTTTCCAGGGATTTGACTTTGCAGCTTCGGATTACGGGTCAGGCTTATTTGAAGCCGTTCCACAACAAAACGGTGCAGCAGCGCCAGACTTTTCGGGAGTTCCTGAAAAGATACAGAAAGAGTTCAAGGTGCTTAACCTTATTGAAGGCTACAGGACAAGAGGACACCTTTTTACCAAAACCAATCCGGTTAGGGACAGAAGGACTTACACTCCAACCTTAGATCTTGAGAACTTCGGACTTTCCAACGCCGATTTAGACACTGTTTTTGATGCAGCAAAAGAGATCAATTTACAGCCGTCTACTCTTAGGCAAATCATCGATCACTTAACAAAAGTATACTGCCAGCACATTGGTGTTGAGTATATGTATATTCGTAACCCTGAGGTTAGAAGGTGGATTCAGGACAGGCTTGGGGTAAATGAAAATTTACCGGCTTTCTCTGATGAGGCTAAAAAGCACATCCTTTTAAAACTTAACGAAGCTGTTGCTTTCGAGAACTTCCTTCATACTAAGTATGTGGGTCAAAAACGTTTCTCGCTTGAAGGAGCAGAGGCTCTTATCCCGGCACTTGACGCCCTTGTTGAGGCTGCTGCCGAGAAAGGAGTAGAGCAGTTTGTAATGGGTATGGCACACAGGGGACGTCTAAATGTACTTGCTAATATTTTTGGTAAGTCGACTTCAGATATCTTTAGTGAGTTTGACGGAAAGGATTATGATGATGATGCCCTGTTTGACGGTGACGTAAAATACCACCTTGGTCTTACTGCCGACAAGAAAACAAGAACAGGTAAAAATATAAACATTAACCTTGCACCAAACCCGTCGCACCTTGAAACTGTAGGTGCGGTGATTGAAGGTATTGCAAGGGCAAAACAGGATAAGTATTACCCTGAAGACAACTCTAAGGTACTTCCTATTGCATTACACGGTGATGCTGCGATTGCAGGTCAGGGTATAGTGTATGAGATTGTACAAATGGCTGGTCTTGACGGTTACAAAACCGGAGGTACTATTCACCTTGTTGTAAACAATCAGGTTGGTTTTACCACTAACTACCTTGATGCACGTACATCTACTTACTGTACAGATATTGCTAAGGTTACCCTTTCTCCGGTACTTCACGTAAATGCCGATGATGTAGAGGCAGTGGTACATGCTATGTTGTTTGCACTTGATTACAGAATGAAATTTGGCGGAGACGTATTTATCGATCTTTTAGGTTACAGAAAGTACGGTCACAACGAAGGTGATGAGCCTCGTTTCACGCAGCCAAAACTTTATAAAATAATTGCTAAGCACAAAAACCCAAGAGATATTTATGCTGCCGAGCTTTTAAGCAGTGGTGTAATTCAGGAAGGTTTTGTGAAAGAGCTGGAGCAGCAGTACAAAGCTGTGCTTGAGGAAAACCTTGAGGCTTCAAGGAAAAAAGACCTTACCATTATCACTCCGTTTATGCAAAACGAGTGGGAAGGGTTCTCTCAGGCTACAGAAGAGCAAATGCTTCAAAAGGTAAACACGGCATTCTCTAAAGAGATGCTTACCGAGATTGCTGAGGTTATCACACAACTTCCTACAGACAAAAAATTCATTAATAAGATACAAAAGCTTATCAACGACCGTAAGGCGATGTACTTCGAGAACGATAAGCTGGACTGGGCAATGGGTGAGCTTTTAGCTTACGGTTCGCTTCTTACAGAAGGGTATAACGTGCGTTTATCCGGTCAGGATGTGGAGAGGGGTACCTTCTCTCACCGTCATGCTGTTGTTAAGGTAGAAGACTCTGAAGAAGAGGTAGTGCTACTTAACAGGCTTAAAGAGCAAAATGGTAATTTCCAGGTTTACAACTCACTGCTTTCAGAGTATGGTGTTGTAGGTTTTGATTATGGTTATGCACTGGCAAGTCCAAGAACACTTACTATTTGGGAAGCACAGTTTGGTGATTTCTCAAACGGTGCTCAGATTATGATTGACCAGTACATTTCGGCTGCCGAAGATAAATGGAATAACCAAAATGGTCTTGTAATGTTACTGCCACACGGTTATGAAGGTCAGGGTGCAGAACACTCTTCTGCACGTATGGAACGTTACCTGCAGCTTTGTGCTAACCACAATATGTATATAGCCGACTGTACTACGCCTGCTAACTTCTTCCACTTATTAAGAAGGCAGATGAAAACCACGTTCAGAAAGCCGCTTATCGTGTTTACACCTAAGAGCTTACTGCGTCATCCTGCGGCGGTTTCTACAGTAGAGGAACTGGCAGAAGGAACATTCCACGAGGTGATTGACGATCCGGCAGCAGATGCTAAAAAAGTAAAAACACTGGTATTCTGTACCGGTAAGTTTTACTACGATCTTGTAGCCGAAAGAGAAAACCTGGGCCGTGACGATGTGGCTTTTGTAAGGCTGGAGCAGCTGTTCCCGTTACCGGTAGAGCAGTTAAAAGAAGTGATTGCCAAATATTCTAACGCCGACGATTATGTGTGGGCACAGGAAGAGCCAAGAAACATGGGGGCTTACAGCTATATGTTAATGAACTTTACCGAGGTTAAGTTCAGGGTGGCATCATTAAAAGCCTATAGTGCTCCTGCAGCAGGTAGTTATACACGTGCTAAAAAACGTCATGCTACTGCTATAGCAATGGTTTTTGATAAAGATTTATTTAATTAATATCGTATTTTTGATTTTCAATAGATTAACAACAACGCAAATAAAATTATACTGACATGATTTTAGAAATGAAAGTTCCTTCGCCGGGGGAATCAATAACAGAAGTTGAGATTGCAACATGGCTGGTAAGTGACGGAGATTATGTAGAAAAAGACCAGGCAATTGCCGAAGTTGATTCAGATAAAGCAACACTAGAACTTCCTGCTGAGGCTAGCGGTATCATTACACTAAAAGCTGAAGAAGGAGATGCAGTAGCTGTAGGCCAGGTTGTTTGCCTTATAGATACTGGTGCGGCAAAACCGGAAGGATCTGCTCCTGCTAAAGAGGAGAAAAAAGAAGAGGCTCCAAAGGCTGAAGAGAAAAAAGAAGAGCCTAAGAAAGAAGCTCCTGCAGAGAAAACATATGCTACAGGAACACCTTCGCCTGCGGCAAGAAAAATATTAGACGAGAAAAACATTGATCCTGCTACTGTAACAGGTACAGGTAAAGGCGGTAGAGTAACTAAAGATGATGCTGTAAATGCAAAAGCTTCTATGGGTACTCCTACAGGTGGTAACCGCGCGAGTGAGCGTACTAAGCTTTCTATGCTTAGAAGAAAAGTGGCAGAGCGTCTTGTTTCGGCTAAAAACGAAACAGCAATGCTTACTACCTTCAACGAGGTGAACATGACGCCTATAAACAAAGTACGTGCTGAGTTTAAAGATGAATTTAAAGCGAAACACGCTGGTGTAAGCCTTGGCTTTATGTCATTCTTCACTAAAGCGGTTGTTAGAGCATTACAACTATACCCTGATGTAAATTCTATGATGGACGGTGATTACAAAGTATCTTATGACTTTGTAGACGTTTCTATTGCAGTATCAGGTCCTAAAGGTCTTATGGTACCGGTGGTAAGAAATGCTGAGGCATTAACTTTCCGTGGTATTGAGGCAGAAATTAAGCGTCTTGCCCTTCGTGCGCGTGACGGACAAATCACTGTGGATGATATGACAGGTGGTACATTCACTATTACTAACGGTGGTGTATTCGGTAGTATGTTATCTACTCCAATTATCAACCCTCCACAGTCAGGTATTCTTGGTATGCACAACATTATTGAGCGTCCTATTGCTGTAGACGGTAAGGTTGAGATTCACCCAATGATGTATGTGGCACTTTCTTATGACCACAGAATTATTGACGGTCGTGAGTCGGTAGGTTTCCTTGTAGCGGTTAAAGAAGGATTAGAAAATCCGGTAGAACTGCTTATGGATGGTAATGCAAGAAAAGCGTTAGAACTATAATAACAAGTCAGTATACAACAAAAAAGCCCCTGCAGTAATGCAGGGGCTTTTTTGTTGCTTTATCAAAAATTAATAGTGTACATCAAAAGTACCATCGGTAATGGTGATAAATTCATCATCATTGGTAAGGTTACTTCTAAAGGTACCTGAGAACGTTCCTTTTAAATGTCCGTTACTGTTAACAGATACGTTGGTTTGGTATTCACCTTCATTAGCCACCATCATTTTGTTAGAAAGCTGGTAAGCAATAAAGTCGGGTGTAATGTTGCTACCAGTGTCCCCTAAGGCTATTTCGTAACGGAAAACACCTGTTTCCTCAGTATTTGATGAGGTAAGTACCAGTACGGTTTCTCCCGGTTGAGGTTCTGTTTGGGTAATAATACAGATAACGTGTTCCTTTTGTGTTCCGTCAAGTTTAAACTTAACCGACCCTCCCTGAGACGGGGTGTCGTCTTCTCCGGTGCATGAATTTAATGCAACCGCCATAAAGCTGAAAAGTATCAGCGAAAGTGCTTTTTTCATAAAATTGAGTTGTTTGGTTGCGCAATATACAGAAAAAAGCTACGAGTCATAAAATAAAAAAGACCTCTGTAAACACAGAGGTCTTTTTTATTATGAGGAGACAATGATTACTGTTTTTGTATCCTTATTGTTTTTTGTGCTTCCTGAGAGCTTACTTTAACCATGTATATTCCGGTTTCAAGGTTAGACAGGTCTATTTGTATTTCGGTATTGCTAAAACCCTTAGCAAAAACTTTTTGTCCTAGCAGATTGTATACTTCCACATTGCTAATAGTATTAGCATTGCTTAGTGTAAGTATGTTGCTTACAGGGTTAGGATAATAGGTTAGTGATTGGAATAATTGCTCTTCCAGTCCTAATGTCATGTGTGCAGTTACAGCAAACCTTTCCATACTTTCCATTCCTTCTACAGTTTGTGTAGCATAGTAAGTTGTATTGTCTACAAGTAGAGTTGTTAATGGTAGTGGTGTGTCACTCCCCGTACTGTCATACCACTGTATGTTCTCACCTTCAGCTTCCAGAACGCTAAGGTTTTCCCCTTCATTAAAATACTGCTCGTTTACTCCTGTAGGAGCATGCGAAGTTATGTATATAATCATTGAAGCTACAGAAAAACATCCTGTTTCGATGCTCTCAACCCTTACCCATATGGTTTCTCCATTTAGAGCGTTATATGTTTCGGGAGTCGATATTTGCGGTGCAGCTACGTATGCACCGGTTTCTGTATTGTAAAAAGTAATGGTATACTCCTCACTGTTAAGGTCACCTAAAATTTGGGTATTGTTTACTGTAAGGTCTATAGTGTTGCTATAGGCTATTATATCTTCCGGAGTATTAATAACAGGCGGTAGTGCTGCACTAATTGTAAAATAGGCTACGGCATAGTTAGAAGAGTCTCCGTTTTCGGTTAACCTTGCATAAATACTTTGTAATGGAGCTACATTGTTAGTGTAGTTTGTAGGGCCAGGTATGGGGTTTAGTCCGTTTTCTGCATCTATACTGGTTTCATAATAGTTAACGGCATAATCGTTACTGTTTAATCCGTTAAGGATAGCAGCGTCATTTAGAGTAAGGTCAAATACAGTATACCCGTCTGAATTAGTATCACAAGCCCATAAATCATTTGGGTTGCCCATATTGGGCTGTGCATAGGTGATGCCTCCTAAAAGTAATAGTAGTAATTTTTTCATATAGCGTGGTTTTTTGTTAGAGTGCTAATATAGGAAAAAAACTACATGGTAAAGCATTGTCTTTGTTTATTTTAGATAAACGCAGTGGTTATAGTAGTCGATAATTGCTTTGCCTTTCATTAAAATGTCAGCGCCTAAAATACCATGTACCGGTTTGGCTTTGTATTGCCTAAGTGCTTCGTTAACGTGAGACATGTCAAAAATCACCAGTCCGAGGTTTTTGTCTTTCCAGTGTCCCAGTCGCAGGGTGTTTTTAACCGATGTTTGTGTGGTCATACCTATACCTCCGGCTCCCGCAGCTTTAGTGTCAGAATCGTCTGCACTAAGCTCAAAACGTTCAATACCTTCAAAATCCACGCAACTGTTTGAAGCTCCTGTGTCCAGGATAAAAGTTCCTTCAATTCCGTTTATTTTTCCTTTTATTAAAAGGTGCTGTGTTTTTGATATTTTAAATTTTATGCGTTTGTAGCCTTTTTCTTTAAGTGTGAGGTGTAAGTTTTCCATAGTTTTTTATTGCATTCCAAAAATACTTTAAAATATAATATTATTAAGGCAAAAAACCATAAGGCTTTGTAATTTTGCAGCCCAAAAGCTTTTATAATGATTTTGACAGATACACATACCCATTTATACAGTGAAGAGTTTAGCGAAGACCGCGACCAGATGATACAACGTGCCTTTGATGCCGGAGTTACCCGTTTGTTCGTGCCGTCTATAGATTCATCTTATACCCAATCTATGTATGAGCTTGAAGCTAAATATCCTGATAATGTGTTTTTAATGATGGGACTACATCCTACCTATGTAAAAGATAATTATGAGGAAGAACTGGCTCATGTGGAACGCGAGCTTGCCAAACGTAAGTTTGCGGCTGTGGGGGAAATAGGTATAGATTTGTATTGGGATAAATCGACATTAAAGCAGCAGCAGTATGCTTTTAAGCACCAGATACAACTGGCTAAAAAATATAATTTGCCAATAAACATTCACTGCAGGGATGCGTTTGATGAGGTTTTTGAAGTACTGGAGTCGGAAAAAGGAGACGACCTGTTTGGTATTTTCCACTGTTTTACCGGTAATTTTGAACAGGCACAACAGGCTATTTCCTATAATATGAAATTGGGTATTGGTGGTGTAGTAACTTTTAAGAATGGTAAGATAGATCAGTTTCTTAATGATATACCAATCAGTAACATAGTGTTGGAAACCGATTCGCCTTATCTTTCGCCTGTACCTCACAGAGGTAAGCGAAACGAGAGTAGTTATACTAAACTGGTAGCTGAAAAACTGGCGCTTATTTACAATAAAAATCTAGCTGAAATAGCCGAAATAACAACGAAGAATGCTTTAGATATTTTCGGGATTTAACGCAGAATTCCTGTAAAATTGATATTTTTTTTGTTTTTTTGTAAACTGTTTTAACCCTAAAGAAGTACATGTCGAAATTTGACCATATCAGGCCCTTTTATGATACCGAGGTGAATGAAGCTATTTGCAGCGTTATACACCACCCTATGATGAAAGCGCTTATGAGTTTTGCTTTCCCCGATGTTGAAGAAACGGTGTGGGCAGAGCAACTGAGAAAGACGCATTCTAAAAGGGATTTTCAGATTAATTTTATTTACCACGCCGTACAAAAGGTGTTGGAAAAAAGCTCAGAAGGCCTTACTACTTCAGGGTTCGAAAAACTGGAACCGCATACTCCGTACCTGTTTATTTCAAACCACAGGGATATAATACTGGATACCTCACTGCTTAATGTTTCATTATACGATCACGGACTTGTAATGACGGCTTCTGCCATTGGTGATAACCTGGTGCAGAAAACATTTTTACATGTGCTTTCACGACTTAACCGAAACTTTTTGGTACAGCGTAATCTTCCGCCAAGGGAATTACTGCAAAGCTCTAAACTGATGTCTGAATACATTTGCCAGTTGCTTAACCGTGAAAACCGTTCGGTTTGGATAGCACAGCGAGAGGGTAGGACTAAAGATGGTGACGATGCTACCCAGCAGGGAGTGCTTAAAATGCTTGCGATGGGGTCTGACGAGAAGAACCTTATGCATTATTTTAAAAAGCTTAAAATAGTTCCGGTTTCCATATCGTATGAGTATGACCCTACCGATATGCTGAAAATGCCACAGCTTTTGGCTAAAGCCAAAGATGAGATTTACATTAAGGAAAAGAATGAGGATTTCATTACGCTGTTAAGCGGAATCATGGGGCAAAAGAAAAGAATCCATATTCATGTGGGTGATATGCTTACGGATGATTTGGACAAGATTGCCGATGAGTTTGATAACCAGAATAAACAAATACAGGCACTGGCTCAGGTAATAGACGAGTCAATACTTACCACTTACAAGCTTTGGCCTACAAATTATATTGCTTACGATTTACTAAACGATACGACCCGTTTTTCAAAATATTATACCGATAAGGAAAAACAGTTGTTTGAACGACGCCTTGAAATGCGTATTGATAACGACAATAAGGTTTTAAGAGAAGGGTTCCTGGCTATGTATGCCAATCCGGTGGTTAATAAAATGAAATATCAAAATGCAATCTAAACCTACTATATTACTTATTTATACCGGAGGTACCATTGGTATGGTTAAGGATTTTGAAACCGGTGTATTAAAAGCATTCAACTTTAAAAAACTATTACAAAGGATACCCGAACTCAAACAGTTGGACTGTAACATAGAGACGGTGTCTTTTGAAACTCCTATAGATTCTTCTAACATGGACACGGCCCAATGGGCTCAAATGGCAAAAATGATAGAAGAGCATTATGATGACTTTGACGGATTTGTTATCCTGCACGGGTCAGATACTATGTCGTACTCGGCTTCTGCATTAAGCTTTATGCTGGAAGGACTTAACAAGCCTGTTGTATTTACAGGTTCTCAGCTTCCTATTGGTGACTTGCGTACCGATGCTAAGGAAAATCTTATCACGGCTATACAAATCGCTTCGTTAAGACATAACAATCACCCAGGTGTTAGGGAGGTATCATTGTATTTTGAATACAAACTGTACAGAGGTAACCGTACTACTAAGATTAGTGCCGAGCATTTTAATGCCTTTACATCGCCTAACTATCCGCCACTGGCAGAATCAGGGGTGCATCTAAAAATCAATAAGGAATTACTGCTTAAAGCCGACGGGAACAAAGATCTTAACGTGCATTATAAGCTGGATGATAATGTGGTTATCATAAAAATATTTCCGGGCATTAACGAAAAGGTGCTTACTTCCATCCTAAACACTCCGGAGCTTAAAGGGGTAGTGCTGGAAACGTATGGTTCCGGCAATGCACCTACCGAAGACTGGTTTATAAACATACTGCAGGATGCCATTAATCGCGGACTGTACATTGTAAATGTAACGCAATGCTCTGGGGGTAGTGTTAACATGGGGCATTATGAGACCAGTACCAAGCTAAAGGAAATAGGGGTTATCTCGGGGGCTGATATCACTACCGAAGCTGCCATAACCAAATTGATGTACCTGTTAGGTAAGGGTACACCTGTAGCCGACTTTAAAACAATATTTGAAGCTCCTGTTTGCGGAGAATTGTCACAATAATTTTTGATATAAACTATTTAATACTATTTTTGCAGCCGCAATAATTTAGAGAGGTGGCCGAGTGGTCGAAGGCGCACGCCTGGAAAGTGTGTATGCTCCAAAAGGGCATCGAGGGTTCGAATCCCTTCCTCTCTGCTAAAATAAAAAAGCCCAGTAATCACTGGGCTTTTTTATTTTGTTTATAATTTCTATCGAGTGAATAATAAAAATTGGATCTGTGCATTGCATGTTGTACTGGCTAGGGAAAACTAATTAATTATAAAGATTTTACTTTCATATTTCTGTATAAATCATTTCTTTTGTTTTTTTAATGCAGTGACATGCAGCAACCAAAACAACCATTCTTAGAAACCTTATACAAAACACGTACAATAGGAGAGATTGTGCTTTATAATGAGCGCAGTGATATTCCGCGTAGTGAAAAAGCAGCTGCACTTGATTTTTTAAAATCTGAGTATGAAAGGGAAAGTACTGATTATCCCTATTTGGCACCTGTCTTTGATGATGAAGCTGCATTATGGGGAGCTACCACATTATATTATGCTGCACAGCTATACCTGTACAGAAAGGATGAAACCTCGCAACTCACCACAATTCTTCCTGATTATTCTAAAGAACCTAATGCTTCAGCTTTACTTTCGGCCGATTTATGCCTGAGATTCCTGCCACAGATAGTTGCAATGTTAAAAGCTGCAGATCCCGAAGATTTGCTTATACCTGTTTTAAACAAACATCTGGAAAAATTTCATTATTCAGTTATAGGGTTTGATGCAAACCTGGGCAATTTTAATTTTTCTATACTCAATACCAATCAGTGTTTTAAGCAATTATACCTTGATAGGATTATAGAAAGAAGGGATATTGCTTTTGCCGGAAACGATCAGGTTAAGCAATGGCTTAATGAATGCCTGGGAGATCATAAAAAAATCTTTTGGGAACAACTTACCATATAACTATATTTATCACTACGATTAACACACCTTTATACCATGACAAGCATACAAAAACTAAATGCCGTTTTAGCCGAGCTAAAAAGTGCCTTTGTTGGCAAAGATGAAATTATAGATCTTTTAGGAATTAGCCTTGTAGCAAAAGAAAATGCTTTTTTGCTGGGGCCTCCCGGTACTGCTAAAAGTGCTATTGTAAGAGCCCTTTCTGATAAGATAGAAGGAGGTAATAATTTTGAATACCTGCTAACACGTTTTACAGAGCCAAATGAGATTTTCGGTCCGTTTGATATCAGGAAACTAAAAGAAGGTGAGCTTGTAACTAATATTCAGGGAATGATGCCCGAAGCCAGCATGGTATTTCTGGATGAGATATTCAATGCCAATTCAGCAATTCTTAACAGCCTTTTAATGGCGCTTAACGAAAAAATATTCAGGAGAGGTAAGGAAACCTATAAACTCCCTGCTTTAATGTTTGTGGGCGCCAGTAATGTACTGCCCGAAGACGAGGCGCTTAATGCTCTGTTAGATCGTTTTTTAGTACGCATTCAATGTGATTATGTAGAGCCTGATTTACTGCATGAGGTACTCCTTGCAGGAAGGGAACTGGAAAAAAGGGAAAAGGGACAGGGATCGTTAATTTCTATTGAAGATGCAAAAATCCTGCAAACCGAATGTAAGGGGGTAGACCTTTCGGGAATACGTGAACAATATGTAAATATAGTGCATAACCTGCGTAATACTGGTATTAAGGTGTCAGACAGGCGTGCGGTAAAACTGCAAAACCTTATTGCTGCAAGCGCATTGGTTTGTGGCAGGGATAAAGCAGTAACTTCAGATATGTGGGTTTTAAAATACATTTGGGATACCGAAGAACAGGTTGAAGTCCTGGAGGGTATAATAAATGCAATTATTGAGAAAGACGAAAGCCATGACAGGACCCATCCGCAGGCTATGTTCAATAAGGTACCTAATGCCGAAGAGGTATTGAAAGATATTAATGAACTCTCTAAAAAATGGGGAGAGGAAAATCTTTCTTACGACGAAAGAAATATAATAAAGGATAAACTAAGGTATTTACAGTCACGTTGCGACTGGATTAAAAACGGAGAGAAAAAACAATATATCCATGAGGAAATAGAAGCGTTATGGCAGAAAATACTTCAAACGGTGTAAATACCTACCTGATGGAAATTGCTTTAAAGGACAAGAGTTTTTTAAGCAATATCCGTCATTGGGAAAACCTGAAGGCTGCACCAGGTAACAATGTTTTATGGATTAAAGATATTACTGCCAAGCAGGTGGATAGTGTTGAAATACAAAGTATTCCGTATAAAAAACTATACTATCAAAGGGATAATCTTTTGTTTTTAAAAGGTAATGCTCTTCCTGAAAAAAAGATGGACGGTACACTGCTGTGGTCTTCACTTTCAAGAATTTTATCTGTAGAACTTCCGTCTTTTAATCATAATTATTTTGGTATTTCCCAAAAGGTAGATGTAAGGATAGTTCCTGCAGAGACAGAGCGTGAACCGGTTGCTTTACTGGTAAAGGCTAAAAAAGCAGGGCAATATATCACTACTGCCCCGGCAATTCGTTTAAGAGTTTTGTCGTGGGTAGTTATTAACGATTCCGTTTTACTGGCGGGTGCACCATTGCTCCCTTTGGAAGGACAAACCTATTGGATGGGAGGCGATATGCTGTTGCCTACAGGTTATGATTTTGAGTTTCCGCAGTTATATGCTTTTGCTAAAAAGGCAATAGATCCTAATGGTGATAATATCATTTTATGGGATAAGGAAAATACCTATGCTTTGCTGCCAAAAACCGAATTTATGCCACTTAGTGTAAGTTCATTCCGTTTAACGTATTCAGATTATTAACAATGGATTTACAGGAATATTTCCAGTCATTTGATCATTACTTTTGGGGATGGGATAAAGAAATCCATTCTGAGAGCAGTGTGTTTGAATCGGTTACCATAGTGGATGGCAGTACCATAGCTTATGAGCCTTATATAATAGAAGTTTTAGAGTATTTAGCAGAAGAGAGTATCCCGCCTTTTGGATCACTTTTGTTAGTAATTATTGCTACTAACCATGACCCTGTGGATTCGCTGAAAAAAATATCTGATATAGTCACACAAACCTTCAGTATAACTAAAGGAGCAGTATCAGAAGAATGGAGCAACGGAGCCTTTACATTTTTAAAAAAAATCATTGCTTTACCACAGTTATATAAATCAGGAAGTAAGAGAAAACAGTTACTACAAACCGTTTTTTCAGGTTGCCACAACAGGCTTTCTAAAGATAAAGCCCATGGGATTATAAAAGAATATAGAGAAAACAGGCATCATTTGGTGAGGTGCGGACAAAAAACATCGTCAAGTTATGCCGTCTTTCAAAAAGACTTCAGGACGCTTTCGTTGCTAAATGATACCTTTCCTGATACGCAAACTATACTTAGGGCGATAGAAGACCTGCCTGTAGTTAATGAGATAGCTAATGATGTTGAGGAAAAGGGTATAGCTAAAGAACAGCCCGACCTGTTAACGCAACTCACACAAAATGAAACTACATTTACTGTAGGGAGCCTTATTAAAACACTATGGTCTGGGCTTACAATACCTATGCATCATTATGCCAGTGGCAGGCAACCGCTTGGAGGTGTATCTGATCTTACCAATAAAGGAGACTTCAGTAGGTTACTACTTTCAGAGTTTGCTAATGATGACGATGTGTTTATGTCAAGGCTTGCAAATAACGAGGCGCTGTACATTGAACGTGAAGTACCGCCCGAAAATGATACTTTTTTCAGGGCTATACTTATTGATGCTTCCATAAGGAACTGGGGTACGCCAAAAGTATTGTCTTTTGCAATGGGACTTGCTATTGCAACACACCCCAAAACCGATATTGAATGTCGTTTGTTTGTAATAAGCGATACTTTTAATGAGGTGCTCTATACAACGGTTGATGAGGTTATAGATGGTTTAGAAGTGCTTTCTCCTGAAATGTCGGCAGCAACCGGATTCAGAGCCTTTTTTGAATCAGATATTATGGCTTTTTCTCCTGAGGTTTTTGTTATCACTACTCCTGATGCGCAAAAAGTACCTGCACTACAGCAGGTATTAAGTGAGTATTATTCTAATTTACATTTTATAGTTGAACCTGATTTTTCCGGGAGTGTAGATTTTTATAAAATTGCTAATAAGGGCAGGAGATTAATTCAGCACATAAAATTACCCTTGGAAGAGCTATGGCAAAACAAACCAAAATTCAGTTCATACAATAAGAAAAGAAAGGAGAAAAAAAGGAAAGTTAGTGTTGATTATCCTTTACTCTTCCCATTGCCACAGCAGGAAATAGCAAGATTTTTTCTTGATAATCACATTTATATGTTAACTCCTAACCGAAGCTTATATAAAACATATTCTGTTGAAAGGGATAGAGGAGGTGATTACAGACATGAAGGGACTTATGTAGAGGAAAAAGGTTGTGATATCGTTCTTGAAAATCTTTCGGTTAAAGCCGGAGGTATACATACCTTGGGTAAAATAGATAATGATTATATATTAGTGTCGTTTTACGAGAAAGAATGTTATGTAAGCTACCATAACCTGAATACAGCAGATTTTTATAAAACCGATTTAGTAATGGTACAAAACGGAAACTATAAAATTCAGATGGTAATGGGTAAAAATGGGCTAGATATAAATAGGGTAGCTGTTTTTAATAACGATTCAAATAAGACAAACCATACAATAATAACTAAAACAGATAGTGGCCTTGTTATAGAAAATAACGACGACGTTGGAAATGTAAAAGAGACTCATACACATTTCCAGAAAAAAATGAATATGTTGAAGTATAAACATGGCAGCAACGTCATTAAAAACCTTGATTGTGTATGTATAGACGGACAGGGTAATTTACGATTAACTAAAAAACATGCCCTTCAGGTATATATAAATAAAACACATACCTATAGCCGTATAATTCTTGAAGCAAACAGGAGTGATGGGCAGAAAAAGGTAGAGTCTGCTTATACTAACCTAAAAGGAGGCATCGGAGAATTTTTGTTCCCGGACGGCAGTAAAATCATAAAAGACAGAAAGGGAATTTTAACACTAATAAGCAGTAATTCCGAAATTCCTAAAATATACATGCCTTCTTCGGTACAGTTTAATCTTGGAGTATATTCTAATTATGAATTTGCCGGGAATAAGTATTTTTTGAACACTGAAAACGAAGGCTTATATACTGAAATTAATATTGAGGAGTTTGACCGTAAATATATAAAGCCATTTATAAAAACCATAGTAGATTATGGAGCTTAAGTTAAAACCGTCTCAGGAAAATAAGCATCCTAAAAGGGGATTACTTATTAAGGGTGACTCTCCATTAGTTTGGTTAGAAGGACTTAAAGTTGTCAATTTAAATCTTGAGACGGTACAGGTATACCCTATCCCTTCAGGACAGGCAAATGTACTGTATGGCTGTGTTGTGCTGTTAAACGATACTCATGAGTTAAAAGAAGCAGGTAGTGCTTCTTATTGCCAGTTAATAAATGATAAGCTTTTTATTCTTCAATATTCGGCTATAGAGCCTGGGTTAAGCGAAGAAGAGTGGCAGAAACTGTTTAATGAAAATTACCACTTTTTTCATCCGGAAACCGGGCTGGTAGAACTGGTGGAACAGGTTAATTGGAATGCTATACTTGCGTTACCTCATGAAAGAGAGGTAAACATAATTACCCCCCTTAAGGGGGTAGAGATTCCTAAATTTATAAGTTCTCTTTCTCTGGAAGGGAACGCCGAAGATTTACTGAAATCACTTGATGATGTAGAGGGTGATGAATTAGATGACCTTCCGTTTAACCTCAAAAAAATAATGAAAGGCAACCAGAAGGAAATGGATAAATTATTAAAGTTTCTTGAAAAAAATCCTGATTTGGCTTTAAAGTATGGAGTTCCCCTAAGTATGGCGGGAACAGGCCGGGGGGGATTTGGTGGAATTTTTACTTTTGGAAGAGGTGGCGGTTTTAGTGGTGGTTTTTCTGAGATATCAAGAATAGGTAAATATGTTGTTGCTGTTATTATAACCATAATACTGATTGTTTTTATTGGCTCTGTTTTAGAAAGTAAAGGAGAAAAAGGTTTTGGAGGAGTATATATAATGCTTTTCATGATCATTTTCGGTATTTTTAGGGGGCTTATCAATTCAGATTCATCTGCTCCAGTAGGAGGAGGAATTGCGCAAATTGATAATGACCGTTATAGAACATTACAACAAAAATATGAGGAACTGGCTAATCAATATATTAATCAAAAGGAATATAAAAAAGCCGCCCAGGTATATTTAAAGTTGCTTAAAAATAATATTAAAGCAGCAGAAGCTCTTGAAAAAGGAGAGCATTATGCCGAAGCCGGAGTAATTTACAGGGATAAATGCACGCAAAAAGAAAAAGCAGCCGAATGTTTTGTAAAAGGGAGAATGTATACCGAAGCACTTGTGATATACAAGGATTTAAACATGAATGAAGAAACAGGCGATGTTTATATACTGCTTAATAAAAAAGAGGAGGCTAATCGTTATTATACTATAGTAGCAGATGGTTATAAGGAAAATAATATGTATGTTAAGGCATCACTCATATACAGGGATAAAATGCAGCAGCCGGAACTGGGACAGGATATGTTACTTGAGGGATGGAACAATAATAAAGATGCCTTTAATTGTCTTAACAATTATCTTAATAATATAAATGAAGATAAAGATGCGGTAAAGGCAATAAATAAGGTTTATGAAAGACTGGAAATCAATCAAAGGCAGCCTTTTTTAAATGTCATAAGACTTGAATACCGAAAACGGGACAATTTTAAAGAGGATATTAGAGATATTGCCTATGAGGTGATTTCACAGGAAATGAAAACCAATCCCTCTATAACTTCAGAACTCATAGATTATAATAAAGAAGATAAGTCGATTGTAAAAGACGTAATGAAATATAAGGCCCAGGCGAAAAACAGAAGATAATAAAGCACAAACCCCGGTATTTATCGGGGTTTTCTGTTTTTTAAAAAAAATAATACATTTTTCTGTAACGTTTGCTTTTTGTTGTTACTTACTCTATATAACATCAATCAAAACAATTATGAAAAATAAGTCACAAGTAACACAGCAAAATAGTATTGTTAGCCTTTTGCTTGTCTTTTTAGGAGCAGCAGGGCTTAGTTATACTTTAGTAAGTCATTTTGTATTTGAGGAACATTTTCAGAGTCTGTTATTCCTCTTTTCAGTAATATTTTTAATGAAGGGGCTTACACCTACAGTTACGCATTATTTTAAAAATAATAAGGAAGTTTAATCATCAGTCAACCAAAACAATCAATTATGAAAAAAGTAATCAAATTAGCAGTAGTTTTTGCAGCGGCAGTCTTGTCGGGCAATTTGCACGCTCAGGAGAAAAAAGTAAAATTAGAGAATTCACTTTTATGGGAAATATCGGGTAACGGTTTAACCGAGTCTTCGTATTTGTACGGAACCATGCACATGATGTGTGAAGACGATTTCCTTATTAAGGAAAAGGTAGAAAAAGCGTTTGAAAATACCGATAAGCTGGCACTGGAACTCGATTTTGACGATCCGTCTGAACTAATGGCTATGCAAAGCATGACTACTTCAACCACACCTCTTAGTGAAAGATTAAGTAAAGAGGATTATGCAACACTGGACAATTTTTTACAAACCAAACTTGGTGTAAAAGCGAGTCAGTTTGAGAATTATACGCTAATAGGTATTATGAGTGTAGTAATGTTTAAAAGTTTAAACTGTCCGCCAAAAATGTATGAGGTAGAGTTTATACAGCAGGCAATGGCTAACAAAAGGGAGATACTGGGACTGGAAAAAGTGGAGGCTCAGGTTACAGGGTTCAGTGAATCGTACACTGATGAGGAGTTTATTGATCAGTTAAAATATTATGATATTTCATACTTTGATGAGATGGTTGCCATATACAAAGAGGAGAATCTTAACGGACTATATGAAATGATTACTGATGAGAAATTTATGGATGCTGAGGCAAAAACCATAATGCTGGATAACCGTAATAAAAACTGGGTTACAATAATGCCTGAATTTATGAAGGCACAACCGGTATTTTTTGCGGTAGGAGCAGGTCATTTACCGGGCGAGAACGGAGTTATTAACTTATTAAGAAATGCCGGATACAGTGTAAAACCTGTGTTGAAATAGTAGTGCTTTGAAAGGGAACGAAAAGGAGTTTTTGGCAAAAATAAGTGAACATAAGGGGATTTTATATAAAGTCTCTAAAATGTACATGGATAATCCGGACGATCAGCAGGATTTGTTCCAGGAAATTATTTGCCAGCTCTGGAAGGCTTATGGCACCTTTAGGGGAGAGAGCCGTTTTTCCACCTGGATGTACCGTGTGGCCATCAATACTTCGATTGTATTCCTTAGGAAGGAAAAACGAAAGGTTGATACTCACAGTATGGTATCGCATGATATAAGGGAGGAAGAAGGCGAAGATGACATTAAGGAAAGTCAGCTGGAGCATTTTTACCGGGCGGTTCAAAAACTGGACAAGATTGATAAGGCTATTATTTTTTATCAGTTGGAAGGGTTTTCGCATAAGGAAATAGGAGAGAACTTAGGAATTAGTGAAGGTAATGCCAGGGTAAAGCTTAACAGGGCAAAAGAAAAATTAAAAGAAATTATTAAAAATCAGGGATATGGATTTTAACGATATACAATCGGCTTGGGATAATGAAAAAACCGATGAGGTAATAATGCCCGACAGTTTAAAGAAAATACAGTCGGCAAATACGCCACTGGACAAGATCAGGAAAAATTTAAAAAAGGAGTTTATCTATCAGATAATCGCTATTGTTTTTGTGGCTTTTACACCTCTTCTATATGATTTTCCAAAAGAAACTTTTTTCTTATTTTATTTGATATACAGTCTTTTTACGGCGGTAAGTATTTATTATCTGGTAAAGTTATTTATGTTTTATAAAAGGATAAACAAAACCGATCTTAGAACTAAAGATAGCTTATATGAAACTTATTTTGATATTCGCCTCAATATGGAAATTTACAAAACCTTCGGTTTTGCTATAACTCCGTTTTTGGTGCTCTTTTTGGTGGGACTTCTGTTTTATAAGGAACAGGGTATTGATATCAACAATTTAAGTGATTCGTTTATAATAACAATGTTCATAGTTATAGTGTTTTCTGTTTTAATGATGGGAGTTATGCTAGAGGTATGGGTACATTATTTTTATGGTAAGTATGCCAAAGAGATAAGAAAAGTTATAGATGAACTAAAAGAAGAATAACAAAAAAGCTCCCTTTTCTAGGGAGCTTTTTTGTTATTAATATGTGTGTATTACTATTTTTCAAGATAGTTATTTCTCATAGCAGTAACATCAACTTCCAGTACCTGCAGGAAGTTCTCTACGCTACCGTAGTTAGTTTCTATATCATTAAAGAAAGCAAGGATATATTCTTCCTCTACACCTAAAAGCGGTAAAAGCTGCTCGCCAACACCTTCTCCGTACTGAGAGTTGATATAGCTTATAGTCTGATTGTTGTAATCGGCTAAATAAGTGTTTGAGAGCATAAAATCGTCTATAATAGTCTGTCTGTCTACACCCAGTGAAGAAAGCACAAGAGCAGTAGTCATACCTGCCCTGTCTTTACCGGCTGTACAGTGCCAAAGAGAGGTTTTACCTTCCTCAAGTAAGTTGAAAATAGTTTTCCAACCCTCAATTTTAGTATCATCAATAGCATAAGCAGGAAGCATTAATTCCTCAGCAGTCATTTGTCCCTGCAGGATTAGTCCCATAACGTCTTCCATGCCTGTATTAGCTCCCCCCAAATCCTCAATTAGAGAAATTTCAAAACGAGTTGTTCCCTGTATGCTAACATCCGGTTTTTCGTTACGTTCTGACTCCGTACGTAAATCAATAATGTTCCTGATCTCAAAACCATTTACAATGGTAAGATCATCCGGAGTAAGGGCAGAAAGCTCGCCCGAACGGTACAGTTTGTTGTATAAAATTCTTTTTCCGTTTAAACCAACATATCCGCCAAGGTCGCGCATATTGTCTTCGCCTGTAAGGTCAATTTTGTTTTCACCTGTTACATACTGGCTTTCTGTTGTGTTATTGTCGTCACTGCTACACGATACTGTTAAAGCTGATAATCCGATAAAGAAAAGACCTAATAGGTTTTTAAATTGTTTTTTCATGATAAAATTAAATTAGTGGTAGTATTAAGCCACAAATCTAATTTCTGGAAAGGTTTTGGGTTTTAAGGGAGTGTAATTAAAAAGTTAAATTTAACATTTAGTTGTTTTTGTAACAAGGTTTAAACTAAAAAAGCCCCTCCGTATAGGAAGGGCTTCTTGTATATTAATTTGAGCTATATTACAGCTTCTTTAAACCTTTTGTTTCCGCTTTTGTAGCTTCGATAATGCTTATCGCATATCCACCACCCGGAGCAACAAACTGAGACAGTTTTGTTTTGCTGGTTACTATACCTTTTGTAATGGTATACGCCTGTGGGTTGGTTTTGTAGTGTGCATTGTCAGCATCGGCATAAACAGTAGCAATGTATGTTTTTCCTTTATCAAGGAAATCAAGTTTAATGGTTGAGGTACGGGCATCATATCCGCCTACGCTACCTACAAACCAGTTGTTGGTACCTTTTTCCTTACGTGCTGCGGTGATGTACTCTGCAGGCTCTGCTTCAATGTATTTACTGTCGTCCCATTCTACAGGAACATCTTTAATAAACTGGAAAGCATCAAGGAACTGATTGTAGTGTTCCGGTAAATCGGCAGCCATTTGCAACGGACTGTACATAGTAACATATAATGCCAGCTGATTAGCCAGTGTACTGTTTACATGTGAGTTGTTGTTAGGGCTAAACTTGCTGATTTCCATTTCAAATATACCGGGAGTATAATCCATAGGTCCGCCAATTAAACGGGTAAAAGGCAGCATTGCAACGTGATTAGGCTTGCTTCCGCCAAAAGCCTGGTATTCTGTACCTCTGGCCGATTCGTTACCTATAAGGTTAGGGTATGTACGGCAAATACCTGTAGGGCGCACTGCCTCGTGAGCATTAACCATAATTTTATATTCGGCAGCTTTTTCAAGAGCATATTGGTAGTGGTTTACTATCCACTGGCTGTAGTGGTTTTCCCCTCTTGGAAGTATATTACCTACATATCCGCTTTTTACGGCATCATAACCGTTGTCTTTCATAAATTTATAAGCTGCATCCATGTGTCGCTCGTAGTTACGAACAGATGATGAGGTTTCATGGTGCATAATCATTTTTACACCTTTTGATTTTGCATAATCCCTAATTCCCGTTACATCAAAATCAGGGTAAGGCGTTACAAAGTCAAAAACATAGTCTTTAGAGTGACCAAACCAGTCTTCCCAACCTACGTTCCATCCTTCTACAAGTACGGCATCAAAACCGTGTTTAGCGGCAAAGTCTATATATTCTTTAACATGAGCTGTGTTTGCAGCGTGTTTTCCGTTTGGTTTTACTTTGCTGAAGTCAGTCACGCCAAGCTGTACAGATGGTAAATCATCGGTATAAGCCCAAGTACTTTTTCCTGTAATCATTTCCCACCAAACACCTATGTATTTAACCGGTTTTATCCAGGATGTATCGTCCAGTTTACAAGGCTCGTTAAGGTTAAGGGTGATTTTTGAAGCAAGAATGTCACGAGCATCATCACTTACTATAACAGTACGCCATGGTGTGTTGAACGGAGCCTGAATATGGCCTTTGTTACCCTGAGCATCGGGAGTTAACCATGACTCGAATATCATATTCTTATCGTCAAGATTAAGGTGCATACAGGCATAATTTATAAGAGCTGCTTCGTGAAGGTTAATATAAATTCCGTCATCAGTTTTAAGCATAAGTGAGGTTTGTACCCCTGTAGGAGAGAATGATTTTTGCGATACATTGGCAGTAATCGATTTTTCCATCAGGCCTCTTATTTCACTTAACTTGGATATGGTATAATCGTACTCCTGAGTATCATAATCACCAGGAATCCAGTAAGCGGTATGGTCACCCGTCATGGCAAACTGTGTTCTTTCTTCCTTAATAATAAAGTATACCAGATTTTTTTGCTGCGGGAACTCATAACGGAAACCAAGTCCGTCGTCAAACAGGTGGAAACGTATAACCATTTGCCTGTTGGTACCCTTTTGGTTAAGTGATACGGCAAGTTCGTTATAATGGTTTCTAATGGTTTTAACTTCTCCCCAAACCGGAGTCCAGTTCTCGTCAAACGTTGCGGTTTTGGTGTCAGTTAAAGTAAAGTCGTTAAGTAAGGATTTTTCATCGTCTTTAAGCTCAAGTCCCAATTTACTTTGTTTAACTACTTCTTTGCCTTTGTAAGTAAGTGAGTAGGTAGGGGTTCCGTCGTTTTGAAGGAAAAATTTGAGGTTAAAATTCCCGTTCGGGGATTTAAGTTCCTGTGCATTGGCATTTGCGAGTACTGCCAGGCAGAAACATAAGGCGAAAATTACTTTTTTCATTTTTTATTAATAGATGATAGTTAAAGAATATATATTGATCCCTGAGGTAAGGGGATAATATCGGAGTTTACCGTTTAGGCATCGCCGCTATAATTTTTCGGGTTCTCCTGTCGGCATACATTCTGTTTAAAGAGGTAAAGGCCCATATAAATGCAGGAAGCCAGCCTATTATGGTTATCTGTAAGATAAGACATATTATGCCCGAAAGAATTTTACCCTGAAAGAACAGGGAAAGCCACGGAAAGAAAAAAGCGATTACGTAACGCATAATAAATGTAATGAAGCCATAAAAGTAAGAGTTATGAGCACGATTTGCAAATTAAGTAGTAGTATATGATAGTTTTAGCATAGCATATTAAAAAAATAAAGAGTATATTCCCTGGTTTGTAAAACCAATCTTATATGTTTAAAACAAAAATTATCACACTATTTTTATTAGTAGCCCTTTGCTTTACCAGTTGTAAACAGGAACAGGAAGAACAGGGCTGGAAATATCTTTTGGATAACAATATGTCTCAATGGGGTAAATACCTTAGCTATAAACATACTACAGATTATAATGGGAGTATACCCACAGACAGCCTTGGTAATGCTACTGAACCATTGGGTTATGATAATGATCCCGAAGGTGTGTTTACTGTGACAGAGGAAAACGGAGAACCTGTTTTAAGAGTTAGCGGTGAGCGTTATGGTTGTGTGTTCACCAAAGAGGAGTTTGAAAACTATCATTTAAAGGTAAAAGTGAAATGGGGTGATAAGAAATGGACTCCACGTATAGATAAACTTAAAGATACCGGTATACTGTACCATTCGGTAGGGGAGAGCGGTAAGGATTACTGGCGTGCCTGGATGCTGTCGCAGGAATTCCAGATTATGGAAGGACACATGGGTGATTACTGGAACATAGCTAATGCGGCTATTGATATTAGGGCTTTTTTACCCGAAGGGATGATGAACGCCGTTGCCGGACATGAGCAGCCTTTTTTGCCTATAGGAACGGGATCAGAGTATGGCGGCTTTTGCCTGAGGAGTATTGATAATGAAAGTAAGCAAGGGGAGTGGACTCAAATGGAACTTATATGTTTTGGCGATAAAAGTCTTCATATCGTAAACGGAAAGGTAGTGATGGTGCTTCAAAACTCCCGCTATGTGGAAGATGGCAGGAACTACCCACTTACAAAAGGGAAAATACAACTGCAAAGCGAGGCAGCCGAAGCCTATTTTAAAGATGTAAAAATTAAAAATATTGAAGCATTACCACAGGAATACGTAGCTTATTTTAATTGATTTGCCGCTTTTAAAAGTAGTGCTTTAGTAGCAAGAATACCGTCTTCTTCACTTAAACGGTTTCCTTCATATTCTACACCTATAAAGCCAGTATAGTTTGCCTCTTTTACTATTTGAAGCATTTTATAGTAATCAATAGTGGTTTCGTTACCCTTTTTGTCAAAGTCGTATGATTTTGCACTAACCCCATGAGCAAAAGGCATCATTTCAAGCATGCCTTTGTAACGGTCATACTCTTCGATACATGGTGTCCCCCAGCGTTCACCACCCTGTCTTTTTACACAGAAGTTACCAAAATCAGGCAGTATCCCGCAGTTGCGATGGTTTATAGCTTTTATTACCTGAGTTAGTTTTTTACTATCGGATGACAATCCGCCGTGATTTTCAACAATCACATTGATATTACTTTTTTCAGCATATTGCGACAACCGCCTTAATCCGTCTACCGATGCTTCCAGCCAAAGGTTATAATCCTGCTCTGTACCAGTACCAAAAAGGTTAACCCTTATTGAATGGCACTCCAGTTCGGCAGCGGCATCAACCCATTTTGAATGTTTTGCAATGGCTTCATCACGATCTTTTTTACTGGCAGCAGCAAGTTCTCCCTCATTATCTACCATTATGAGTACATTTTTAATTCCCTCATCGCTGCTTCTTAGTTTAAGTTCTTTTACCAGCTTTTTAAGGGAAGCCATTTGGTTAGACTCATCAAGTTTGTATAGCTGTGATACATACTCAATACCATGAAACCCTAATTCTTTAGCTTTTTTGGCAAAGTCAAGGTTGGAAAGTGTTTTGGTTTCCAGTATAGCTTTGTGTAGTGACCATTGAGCCAACGATAATTTAAAGAAAGGTTCTTTATTGTTGATTTCTAATAGGCTTTCCAAAAAGGGAGCACTAAATCCCGACAGTGCTCCTGTAGCTAGTGCAGCTTTACCTGTAGATGATATAAAATGGCGTCTGTTCATAATTGGCAGAAATAAAAAAGCCTCCCTTATGGGAGGCTTAAAAATATAAATTATTTTTTATAATTCTTCAAAATCCTGAGCTTCACCCGGGTAATTGCTCCTAACATTTAGGGCATTACCATCGGCATCTGTTACAAATGCTACAAACTCAAGGTTTGCTGCATTTTCTACATTTGCAGGGACAGGTACATTAAATGATTTTATAAAAGTATTGGCAATAGTCATGTCTCCGGTAACTGCTTCACCTAAAAGAGGTGTAAGGCACTCCCTAAGCACATGGTTATGCTCAAAACCGTGTACTATATGGTCACCACCATAATAAGAGGTATAGTTTACCTGGTCGTATATTAAACCGTTTTCAAGTATATATACCACTAATTTGATTCCGCTTCCTGTAAAATCTTTGCCAAATTTAACGTTTACATCAAGGCTTATATTAGTTTCCTCAATACCTGATGTTATTGCTATACCCAGTTTTGGGTTTAGTCCCTGTGTAAGACCTATAGCCTGGCTTAGGTTATTTGGTTCAGGACTTTGCCATAAAGTCATTCTGTTAAGATATCCTTTAGGGTAACCTACAGTGCTTAGCAAGGCTTCAATCTCAGATGCGTCATAGTTATATGGATCGTAGTTCAGGCTGGCTTCGTTTGAGGTTGGCCTGTGTATTGCTACGGCTACAGCGTTATCTGTTTCTTCTTTTAGCAGTTCAATAGCGTGTGCTACTCTTGGGCAATATCCGCACCATGTACCTGTATAGTCTTCAATAAGTACTCTTTTTTCAAAGTTTATTTCAGAACCATCATGAAAGGTAAGAACTACAGGGTCTGACTCCAAGCCTGCATATATGGCTTTGGCCTCAAAAGTACCCACTGTTCCCGAAGAAAAAGTGTTGCCTGTAATTGGTTCGCCGTCTATATAAATAACGGCTTCCTGGGTAATATCCTCACTTTCGTTATTGGTTACACTGCTTACTGTGAAAGTTATTGTACCATCAATCAGTTTTACCGAGCTGTCTGGTTTTAATATAACAGACCCTACAGATTTTAGGATAGTATAGTCTGACGAGCACGATGAAAGCAGTGCTGAAATAAAGGCAAAAAGTAGTATGAAACGTTTCATTATGCAAAAATTAGCAGAGAATGTCTTCTCAAATTAGTTTTTTACAATTCTTATTTGGGCTGTTTTGTTTTCTTCAGTTGTAAACTTAGCAATATAAACTGCTGCGTTTAGATCAGATAAATCAAGAGACTGAGCTCCAGTTCTGATTTTGGCAGTTTTAACTAACTGTCCGTTAATAGCATAAACCTGCATAGTAGCATTGTATGCTGAGTTTAGGTTAAGCTGCTCTTTTACTACAGTATTATTTACAGCGATACCCATGTTTTGTAGTGAGTTGAAATCATCTACACTCATTGCACTTGCATCATATTTGTAAGTAAAAGTACGTAGAGGATCTCCTATTTGGTTTCCTTCAGCATCAACTTTAATAACGGCAATAACGTATTCTACAGGTTCATCTGTAGTATCGCCTGCATAACCGCTGGCAAAGTGGTCTACATTACCATCATTAGATGCTCCCGAAGCTAAAGGCATGTAGCCGTTAGGAGTTGATCCTGTAATACCTGGTACAGTTGTTCCTTCCTGAATTTCAAAGTAACAGTTGCCTGCTAAGCAAAACTGTACATTTTGTCCTTCTGTATTGTTTGTTATAGATTCAATTCTCATCTGTATGTTAAGAGTTGATTCCGATATATTTGTTATTTTAATTTTAACTTCCTGTGGAACAGAAAGTGTGTGGAGCTGGTTGAAAGTAAAAACTTCCCCTTCTTCAATTTCTACACCGTCACTCTGTACAGTTACTTCCTGTGCATTTATTAACGAGCAAAATAATAGCCCGGCAAAAAGAATAATTTTTTTCATGGTATTTTTTTTAACATTTAGTGTGTATTGTGTGCTATTTAAGCAAAAAGGCTACCGGTAATCTTTTACAATTACCGATAGCTTTTCTGTAAGGTTATTTATTGTAATAAATTACTTGATTACAATTTTCTCTACTCTTTCAGTAGTCTCACCGTTAATTTTAGCGATGTACATACCTGTTTGAAGAGAGTTTAGGTTGATAGAATCACCATCATTGATATTGTTAGCTGTAAATACAACTTTACCAGATAGGTCTACTACAGTTACATTAACAGTTTCTTCTGTTGTAAAGTTTAGGATACCTGATGTTGGGTTTGGATAAACAGCAAATTTAGCAGCTTGGAATGTAGGGTTGTCAAGTTGACCTGTAGTTTTGAAAATAGTTTCTCCAAAAGCACGAGGACCGAAGTTACCTACCGCAGCTTCAAATATGCTTTGAGAACCAGAGAATATTTTTACACCTACAAAATCACCTTCGTTGTAAGCAGACCATCCGTCACCATACTCATCAAGTAATTCAATTGAGTAACAGTCGATATCTTCTGATAATAAGAAATATTCAGTTTTAACAGTAAGAGCATCTGGACCACCCCCACCGTACTCGTCTTCAGTTCCTGGTTGGTAAGGACCTCCACTAGCAACTACTTCACCAGCACTGTTTAACAGGTTCCAAGACATTTCGCCTGGGTAGTAGTCAGTATAGATATCAACTTTAATGTTTATACCAGACAGGTTTTCATCAGCAGCGTTATAAGTAAAAGTAGGTTCTGCAGAAAGTAATTCATCCTCGCCAGCTGTAACATCATTGTACTGAGTGATTTCTACAGTATAATCAGCCTCAGCGTCAAACTCATATTCATCAAAAGTAACTACTCCATTGCTAAACTGAGCAATAGCATCACCAGTGTAAGTTGCAGTAGCAACTACAGAACCGTTTTCTTTAAGAACAACAGTAGCTGTAGTAATGTCTTCTGTACCTAGGTTACGTACAATAGCACTAGCTTCGCCTGCGTTTGAACAAAATCTTTTGTCAACACCACGTGCTTCAGCACGACTTGGGATACCTGTAAGTGTACCTCCACATGTTGCTTCGATAGTTTCAACAAAACCGGCAGGAGTATTTCTGTCTATTTGAGTTGTAGTACCTGTTTCTGGGCAAATCATGTATAATGTTGGGAAGAAGGCAATTTCATAATCGTCAGCAATCTCAGCATTATCAAGAATTGGGAAAGGGCTTCCCGCTGTCCAGTCACCCCAAGTGTTAGGTCCTGTTCCCTGGATGTCTGCTAGAGTAGTAGATGGGTCTCCTTCTACATATAGTATAACAACTTCATCAGATCCGCCTGGTCCGTAAGATTCATATAAATCTGCAAGATAGTGCGTGTTGTGGAACTGCCAGCAAGGGCCACACCATGTAGCAGAGATGTAAAGAATAACAGTTTTTCCCTCTTCTAAGTAAGTAGAAAGGGTATGAGTGTTTCCGTTAATGTCTTCAGCGGTAAAATCCGGAGCCAGAGTTCCGTCAGGTAAACCTTCTTCCTGCGCATTTGCAGTAAGACCACCTACAAGCATTAACCCTAAAAGTAATAATTTTTTCATAGAAAAATGGTAGTTTTAAGTTAGAGTTTTCTTTTTAATAAATAAGTTTTAACAAAAAAATAATTGAAAAATTTTTTCCGAAAGTATACAAAAAAAACTTATGTCAAAAAAAAAATCCAAAAAAAGTTACGTTTGGAACGATTTTTTATGATAAAGTAGTAAAAATAACACTAAAAGTTTACTAATCAGTCTATTTCTCTACTAATTCGATAGGTTTTTAGAGAATTTTTTTAAGAAAAAAAGTGCTGATTACTGTTAAAAAATTTTTAATATTGCGACCTAACTGGAAAACTGTAATTATAAAACTGAAACACAAATGAAAAAGATCCTTATGTTATTTTTGTTTTTGGCGGGTACAGCTATGTATGCCCAAAAAGAAATGCCAAATGTGACAATCAAATCATCTGATAATAAGAGTTATAACGTAAAAAGTGATTTTGCTGAGAAAGATAAAATCTACGTTTTTTCGTTTTGGGCTACCTGGTGTGCACCTTGTATTAAGGAGTTAGACGCTATAAATGAAAAATATAGTGCATGGTCTAAAGAGCTTAATATGGAAGTTATTGCAGTATCTGTAGATGATAGCCGTACTCAAAAGAGAGTAAAACCATTGCTTAATGGCAAAAAATGGCCTTATCAGGTACTTCTTGATACTAATCAGGACTTAAAAAGAGCTTTAGGTATTGCAAACGTACCATATACTATAGTTGTGAAAAACAAAAAAGTGGTATATGTTCACAATGGTTACAGCCAGGGAGCAGAAGAAGAACTTTATAACAAACTGAAGGAGCTGTAAGCTAATGAAAAAGGCACTATTACTTTTATTACCATTATCGTTATGTACAACATCTTTGTTTGCACAGGAAGATACAGAACAGGAGAAAAAAGATTATGGTAAGGTTTACGGTAGTTTTGAATCTAATTCCCAATGGTATCTTAACGATAAGGAAAGAAATATAGATCACCCTGAAGATCCAATCAGGTCTAACAACTACCTTTATTTAAATTATCAGTATAAAAACTGGACAGCAGGTGTGCAGGGTGAGGCTTACGAGCCAAATGCACTCTTAAACTATAATCCGGGTTTTAAAGGTACTAATGTAGGTATCTATTATCTAAGCTATAAGTCAGAAAAATTTGATGCTACTGCCGGTTATTTTTACGAGCAGTTTGGTAGCGGATTACTTTTAAGAGCCTGGGAAGATCGTTCTTTAGGTATTAATACTGCCCTTAGGGGTGGTAGGGTTGTATACAGGCCTAGTGATAATGTTAGGTTAACTGCCCTTTATGGTCAGCAAAGAACAGGTTTTGATGTAGCTAAAGGCAAAATATACGGATTTGACTCTGATTTCAATCTGGATAAGTTGCTGTCTTTTGAAGAGTCAGATCTTTCTGTAGGACTTACTTATGTTGGTCGTTATGAGAAAACATATATAACCGATCCTAATTTTGATGAGCTTACAAATGCTTTTGCCGGTAGGGTAAACTTTATTCACGGTTCTTTTTATGCATCGGGAGAATATAACTATAAGCAAAAGGATGCTGTACTTGACCTGCAGAATAAAATAAACAATGATTTTATCAAACCGGGTAGTGCAGTATTACTTAATTTAGGATATTCTGCAAACGGTTTAGGTATTGATGCGACTTTCAGGAGAATTGAGAATATGAGTTTCCTTTCTGAAAGAGAGCCAACTATTGTTAATACTGAATCAACAAGTTTGAATTTTAATGATAAGGTATTAAACTTTGTACCTGCGTTAACAAAGCAACATCACTCTAACCTGGCTAATATTTATGTGTATCAGGCTCAGGCAAAAGTTGATTTTCAGGGGTCTGAAATCATGAAGGCGGGCGAGACCGGTGGACAGATTGATATATTTTATGATATAGCGCCAGAAACTGCCCTTGGGGGTAAATATGGTACTAACATAGGGGTTAATATTTCAAGCTGGTATAACCTTCCGGGTTCATACAGGTTCGTCCCTTCTGATTATGATACCAAATTTTTCGGTGTAGGTGAGAAATACTATTCTGATTATAACATTGAAGTAAAGAAAAAACTATCTGAAAGCTGGCATACAGGTTTCTATTATGTAAACCAGTTTTATAACAAACAATGGCTACAGGGTGGTGAAAAAGTAAATACCAATATAGTTGCTGCTGAGGCTACTTATAACTTCTCACCATCAAAATCTATTCGTGTGGAAGGTGAGCACATGTGGGCCGATGCTGATTTTAAAAACTGGGCAGGTGGTACTGTAGAGCTTAACCTTAACGACAAGTATTCGTTTTACGTTTGGGATATAATTAACTATGGTAATGATGATGAGTCAAGAAGAAATCATTATTACAACTTTGGTGGTGCTTACCGTATAGGTGCTTCAAGGATTGCAGTTAACTATGGTAGACAACGTGGCGGACTTGTGTGTGTAGGCGGTGTGTGTCGTTTTGTACCGGAAAGTACCGGTTTCTCACTATCGCTTAGTACCGCTTTTTAATTAAAAACTACTATACTTTACATACTTAACTTAAAAAGCCGCTCCGGTATCCCGGGCGGCTTTTTTCATGGTAAATTATTTAGCTTATTAGTGCGCTCTCATTTTGTCAAAAGTAGTATCGAGTACTTTTTTGATTTTGTCAATAGCTCCGTCTACAGCTTTTTCAATTGTGTTAGAGTGGTTTGTAACAGCAACAGGCTGCATGCCCGCGATACGTGCCTCAATGGTGCATTTTTTATCAGTGTCGCCTTCTTTATGGCTGTTCTCATCACCTACGTGAACTTCTACTCGGGTTACTTTATCTTCAAAACGTTTTAATGAATCGGCTACTATACCTGTAAAGTAGTCTTTCATTCTTTGGCTTCCTTCAACGTGGTTGTTGGTGTTTATGTTAATTTGCATAATTCTGAAATTTAAGTTTTTTCCATTTAAATTACCCGCATCAAACGTAGTGCGGTCTCTGCAATTTACGAAATTATTGAATAGCTTTTGCAGTGTAGGTTCTAAAAAAAAGCGTTAAAAATTTGGTAGATTATACCGATTGGTATAGTTTTGTTTTCTCAATTTTAAGTTAATATGACTAAGGCAGAAAGGACACGAAAGTTTATTATTGAAAAAACGGCACCTATTTTTAACAGGAAAGGTTATGCCGGTACGTCGCTGGCCGATTTAACTGAAGCTACAGGTCTTACTAAAGGTAGTATATACGGGAACTTCAAGAATAAAGATGAAGTTGCGGTGGCTGCCTTTAATTATAACTTCGGATTGATGTCAGACTGGGTTAAGGAACGCATCGACAACGAACCCAATCCTATTAAGAAACTTAAGGTCTACATTACCATTTTTTCAAACTTTACCGAGAATCCTGTTTTACGTTGGGGATGCCCTGTACTTAATTCGGCTACAGAGGTAGATGATACCCATGTTGAATTGCGTGAAAATGTTGTTGAAGCCATAAGGAAATGGCACAGCAGTATTGTGAGAATTGTAAATACAGGTAAGGAAGAAGGAAAGATAAGCCCTGATGTGGATACCGATGCTTTTGCCTGGACATTACTGGCACTTATAGAAGGCGGAGTGATGCTTGTAAAGGTTACCGGAAAAATAAATACGCTTAAAGCAGCGATGCGCCACGCGGAAAAAATTATTGATGAATTAGCGATATAAATTTTTTTACTATAAAATATACCGATCGGTATAAAATAAATAAAAATATGAAAAATGTATTTATAGTTGCCGCAAAAAGAACCCCTACAGGAGGTTTTCTGGGAAGCCTTTCGGGCTTGGGAGCAACACAGTTAGGAAAAACAGCCATAGAGGCTGTAATGAATGAGGTTAGGCTGCCTGCTGATAAAGTTGATGCTGTCTATATGGGTAATGTGCTTTCGGCAAATTTGGGTCAGTCTCCGGCAAGACAGGCGGCTGTTTTTGCAGGAATTCCTGTGGAGGCTGATGCTACTACCGTAAACAAGGTGTGTGCATCAGGGTTAAAGGCAGTGATTACAGGAGCCCAGCAGATACAGCTAGGCGTGAATGATGTGGTTGTTGCCGGAGGCATGGAGAGCATGAGTAATGTTCCGCACTATATTGACGGACGTAAAAGCAACAAGTTGGGACACACTCAGGTTACTGACGGCCTACTTAAAGATGGTCTTACCGATGTGTATAACGGCTTTCATATGGGGAATGCTGCCGAGATATGTGCAAGGGAATACAAGCTTACCCGGGAGCAACAGGATGACTATGCCTTAAAGTCGTATAAAAGGGCAGAGGATGCCTTTAACGCAGGTAAATTTAATGATGAGATAATTCCGATAGAAGTTAATGGGAATGTAGTTAAAAGCGATGAGGATATATTTAAACTTATTCCGGAAAAGGTAGCGAAACTAAAACCTGTTTTTGAGGAAGGCGGCACCATAACGGCCGCCAATGCCAGTAACCTTAACGATGGTGCTGCTGTACTGTTATTGGTGTCTGAAGAAGTGGTGAAAGAATATAACCTTAAACCACTTGCAAAAATTAAAGGTTATGCCGATGCCGCACAGGCTCCCGAATGGTTTACCACTTCACCCTCAATTGCAATACCAAAGGCCTTACAACAGTCAGGACTAACCAAAGAGGATATCGACTATTATGAAATGAATGAGGCTTATGCTGCCGTTATACTGGCTAATGCCAAAATTCTGGATTTGGACATAGAAAAGATAAATGTTTACGGAGGCGGTGTTGCCATGGGGCACCCTATAGGAGCTTCGGGTGCAAGAATAGTGGTTACGTTACTTTCTGTCCTAAAGCAGGAAGGCGGTAAATATGGCGTAGCGGCTATTTGTAACGGGGGCGGGGGCGCTTCGGCATTAGTAATAGAAAATCTACAGTAAGTATGGATAAAGCAACAGAGTTCCTAAAACAGTATTTAGGAAAGAAAATAGAGAATTCACCATCGGCATTCATGAACTGGCTTAACCCTGTTATGGTCTCGGTAGAGCCGGGTAGCCTTACGTTTCAGTATACGGTAAGAAAGGAAATGACTAATCCGTTTGGTACCATGCACGGTGGTGTTACCGCTGCTATTATAGACGATGCGATTGGGGCCACGCTTATAAGTCTTGGTGAACCTTTTTTCCATGTAACGGTTAACCTGGCTATAGACTATTTTGCCCCGGCAAGGGAAGGCGATGAGATTATAGCGATAAGCCATATTGTTAAAAAAGGAAAACAGATTGTAAACGCCCAGTGCGAGATTTGGACAGCAAACAAAGCTAAACTACTTGCTAAGGGATATACTAACCTGATAAAAACAGAAGTACCGAAATCATGAGAAGAGTAGCAATAACAGGGCTGGGAGCCATAACCCCACTTGGAAATTCGGTTGGGGAGTTTTGGGAAAATATTGTTGCCGGTAAAAGTGGTGCAGGCCCAATAACAAAGTTTGATGCATCAAAGTTCAAAACGCGATTTGCCTGTGAGGTTAAGGGATTTGATCCGTTAGAGTATTTTGAAAGGAAAGAAGTAAGGAAATACGACCTCTTTACGCAATATGCTATAGTTGCTAGTGATGAGGCCATACAGGATGCCAATTTGGATTTTGGGAATATGTCCCGTGTACAGAAGTTTGATATTGGGGTGATATGGGCTTCCGGTAACGGGGGTATAAGCACTTTTGAAGAGCAGTTAAGCGAATTTCATTTGGGCGACGGTACGCCGCGTTTTAACCCATACTTCATTCCTAAAATGATTGTGGATATTGCTGCAGGTGTAATATCTATAAGGAACAGTTTACATGGTCCCAACTATGCAACGGTTTCGGCCTGTGCATCTTCCAACACTGCTATTATTGCCGCTTATGATGCTATTAGGCTGGGCAGGGCAAATGTTATGATAGCAGGAGGAAGTGAAGCAGCACTTACTCCGGCATCCATAGGAGGTTTTAGTGCTTCTCAGGCGCTTTCAAAACGTAACGATGACCCTGAAGCTGCCTCAAGGCCTTTTGATGCTGACAGGGATGGCTTTGTTGCTGGTGAAGGTGCAGGAGCACTTATACTGGAGGAATGGGAGCATGCGGTTAACCGAGGTGCAAAAATATATGCTGAACTCGCAGGGGGTGGCATGGCTGCCGATGCCTATCATTTAACGGCTACTCCTGCCGATGGTATAGGGGCACTGTTAGGGATGCAAAAAGCCCTTAAAGATGCAGGCCTTACCCCCGATGTTATCGATTATGTAAATACACATGCCACTTCAACTCCGCTTGGGGATATAAGTGAGCTTGTGGCTGTAAATAGCCTTTTTGGCAATTATAAACCTGCAATTAGTGCAACTAAGTCCATGACAGGACATTTGCTTGGCGCTGCCGGGGCTATAGAGAGTATAATCAGTGTGCTGGCGGTGCATAACAATATTGTTCCGCCTACCATAAACACAAAAAATATAGATCCTGATATTCCGAAGGGACTCAATATAATTACCGGGAAAGCGGTAAATGCCAAAGTGGATTATGTGCTTAATAACACTTTTGGCTTTGGCGGACATACGGCAAGTACCATTTTTAAAAAACCTTATTAATTCTCAAAAAACTTTAAATATGAAAACAACAGGAAATACAATCCTTATAACCGGAGGGAGTGCCGGTATAGGCCTTGAAATGGCAAAAGTATTTGTAAAACAGGGTAACAAAGTAATAATCACAGGTAGGGATGCTTCGCGTTTGGAGAGTGCTAAAGCCCAACTGGGTAATGTAACAGCTATACAGGCAGATGTTACAAGTGCCGCAGACGTAGAGGCGTTAACCGCAAGGATACAGGCAGAATTTCCAGAATTAAACATACTGATTAATAATGCCGGAAAAGCGCTTATACATCATTTGGCAGAAGGGAAAGCCTATGATATAGCGGTAGATGAAATGACTACCAATTATTTTTCCATACTTCGCCTTACCGATAAATTGCTTCCGTTGCTTAAGGGGCAAAAGGAGTCGGCTATAGTTAACGTATCGTCGGTAGTTGCTTATGTACCTTCAGGCTACCTGCCTACTTATGCGGCCTCAAAAGCGGCATTGCACTCATACACTGTTTCATTAAGGCTGGCGTTAAAAGATACTTCGATTAAGGTGTTTGAGCTTATGCCTCCTTTGGTTAATACCGAACTTTCTAAAGATATAGGTGGTGCCGAGAATGGTATAGCACCATCTATAGTGGCAGAAGACGTGCTGGATGCACTGGCAACCGACAGATTTGAAATACGTACCGGGCAAACTGAAGACCTGTACAGGCTTAGCCTTGCTAACCCGGAAGAAGCACTCAACATAATGAATCCGGTAACTTAATAATCTGAATATTTGTTTTATTGTTTGTAGCCATCGTTTTTTAGCGGTGGCTTTGTTTTTCAGGTGATTATGTTAATATAATCTTTAATGTCTACTATGGGGCTGTGTGTTTTTTTAACTTTATAGGTCATTTTTTAAAATACCTGCCTATGAATATAGATACAACACTCTTAAAGTATATTGCCATTAGCATAGCCGGACTGGTAGTTACCTTCAGTATAATTTTTTACATTCTTAAAAAAGTGGGCAAAAATCCGCGTAACATACTACCTGTTAATTTTGCCAACCGTATTAAAATTCCGCTTATTATATTCATTTCGGCACTGGCATTGCGTATTGGTGTGGCAAGTAATGTATTTAATATAAATGCTTCAAAAATTATTGGACACATAGGTACATTGCTTTTCATACTGAGTATTACCTGGTTTTTAATCATTTTTATAAAGGTGCTCAAAACGGTACTGGTACGCCGGTATGATATTTCTGCTTCCGATAATCTGGCTGCCCGAAGGGTTTATACGCAGTTTACCATACTGGAAAGGGTAGTTGTATTTCTTATTGTGATATGTGCCATTGGTGTGGCACTTATGAGTTTTGAGAGCATACGTTCAATAGGTGTTAGTTTTCTAACCTCGGCAGGTATAGCCGGTATTATTATTGGTTTTTCGGCACAAAAGGCACTTGGAACACTTTTAGCAGGTATACAGATAGCCCTTACGCAACCCATACGACTGGATGATGTGGTTATTGTAGAAGGTGAATGGGGTAAGATTGAAGAAATAACCCTTACTTATGTTGTGGTTAAAATTTGGGATAAGCGCAGGCTGGTAGTTCCTACCACTTATTTTATTGAGAAACCGTTCCAAAACTGGACCCGCAATTCGGCTGAGATACTGGGCACGGTTTTTATTTATACCGACTTTAAGGTGGAAGTGGATAAGGTGAGGGAAGAGCTTACGCGACTATTAGAAGGGTCTGACCTCTGGGACGGACAGGTAAATGTATTACAGGTAACCGATACCCGTGAAAAGGTAATGGAGCTTAGGGCACTTATGAGCTCCAGCGACTCTTCCATATCATGGGATTTAAGGGTATATGTAAGGGAAAAACTGATTGAGTTTATACAGAAAAACTATCCGGACAGTTTGCCTTTTACAAGAGTTATGCTGAAAGATGGTATAAATGATAAAAAAACAGAACCGACAGTAAAAGATAAACAATAAAAAAGCCCCTTTAAAGGGGCTTTTGTTTTATAAATCCTGAGTTACCAGTTGTAAAGTTTCACGGCTTAACTGTCGTACTAAAACCTCTTTGTTTTCGGTAACGGCATCGGCCGACCTGTCATCAAAGTGACGGATGGTATAAAGGGAAACATCCTCATTATAGGTCACCTTGAATTTTTTGGAAAGTATTGTTTTAAGTTCGTTAAAGTTATTGAACTTATCGTCCACACATACCGAGAAGCTAATGGCAGAATTCTGGATAAGGTGTACTTTCATTTTATATTTGTGAAGCAGGCTGAATATCTCACTAATGTTTTCTTCCATAATGAAAGAGAAGTCCAACGACGAAAGTGATATAAGCAACTGTCCTTTTTTAACGATAAAGCATGAAGTTTGCGGCTCAAGATCAGAACCTTTACTAACGCTTGTTCCCGGTAATAAAGGGTTGATAAACGATTTTACGTATAACGGGATTTCTTTTCTTTGAAGCGGCTGTAATGTTTTAGGGTGAATAACCGATGCCCCGTAAAATGCAAGCTCAATAGCCTCACGGTAAGAGATTTGGTTAAGTAGTACCGTATTGTCAAAATACCTTGGGTCGGCATTAAGTACACCCGGTACATCTTTCCATATCGTTACACTTTCTGCATTAAGGCAGTAAGCAAAAATAGCGGCACTATAATCAGAGCCTTCTCTTCCTAAGGTTGTAGTAAAGCTGTTTTCGTCAGACCCTAAGAAGCCCTGGGTGATATTAAGAATTTTCTTTTTAATACCTTTTTTAATGTTTTGCTGTGTCTGTTCCCAGTTCACAACGGCATCACGGTAAGTGTTGTCAGTCTTGATAAAATCCCTTACGTCTACCCACTGGTTTTTAAGTCCGCGGTGGTTAAAGTAATGGCTTACCAGTGTTGTGGAGATAAGCTCTCCCATACTTACTATCTGGTCGTAAACAAAATTATAGTTAGGCGATTTGTTGTGCTCCAGGAAATACTCAAGGTCACCAAAAAGGCTATTGATGGCAGCAAAAACTGCATGGTTTTCGTCGTCAAACAGGTCAAGTAGTATTTGGTTATGGTATTTCTTAACGTCCTGTATGGATGACTTAAGCTCAGGAGATTTGTCAAAATAGTTCTTGACTACAACCTCCATGGCATTAGTTGTTTTACCCATTGCAGAAATAACAACAAGCACATCTTCGTGTCCTACTTTCTGTAAAACATCATACACGTTTTTAATACCGTCGGCATCTTTTACCGATGCTCCTCCAAATTTAAATACTCTCATAAATTAAGTGTAAACTTTGTAATTCCTTCTTCATCCATTTGCACTGTTAACCAGTCCTGAAAAACCGTAGCTCCCGATCGTTCGTAGAAATCGATAGCATGCTGGTTCCAGTTTAGTACAGCCCATTCAATGCGGCGCACGCCTTCCTGTTTGCCAAACTTTATAACCTCTTTATAAAGGGCACTCCCGGCACCTGTGCCTCTGTGGGCTTCCTTAACAATAAGGTCTTCGAGATGTATGGTTTTTCCTTTCCAGGTAGAATAGCGGTAATAAAACAGGGCCATCCCTATAATCTCGTTGTCTTTTTCGGCAACAAAGATTTTAAATAACGGGTTAGGGCCAAATCCGTCTCGTTCCAGTTCGTCAACATTTACCACAACAGCATCGGGCTCATTTTCAAAAACAGCAAGTTCTTTTATAAGTTCCAGCGCAGCCGGCATGTCTTCTTTCTTTCCTTTTCGAATAACCATAAGCAAAATTTGAGGCAAAAATACATTCTATTTACCTATCTGAGAATAAATTATTATCATATCACAAAAATATCGATATTTGTGCCCTCAACACAACTACAACGTTATAGTAATGGAAGAACGCAACAAGACACTGGGAGAATTTATTATCGAAAAGCAGGAAGAGTTTATGTACTCTTCGGGCGAGCTGTCCAGGCTTATTAACTCTATACGATTAGCTGCAAAAGTGGTTAATTATAAGGTGAATAAGGCCGGACTTGTAGATATAGTAGGCGCTTTTGGTGAACAGAATGTACAGGGTGAAGACCAACAGAAGCTTGATGTGTATGCAAACGAAACGTTTATGCAAACACTTATAAACCGCGAAATTGTTTGTGGTATCGCCTCTGAAGAGAATGATGACTTTATCACAATTAAGGGTAAAGACGGGCTGCATAATAACAAATATGTGGTGCTTATGGATCCGTTAGACGGTTCGTCTAATATTGATGTAAATGTATCTGTAGGTACAATCTTCTCTGTTTACAGGAGGATAACGCCTGTAGGTACACCGGTAACCAAGGAAGATTTCCTTCAGCCGGGGGTAAACCAGGTCGCTGCCGGGTATGTGATTTACGGTACTTCTACCATGCTGGTATATACTACCGGGCATGGAGTAAACGGTTTTACGCTTAACCCAGCTATTGGTACTTTTTACCTGTCGCATCCTAATATGCAGTTCCCTAAGGACGGGCATATCTATTCTATAAACGAAGGGAATTATGTACACTTCCCACAGGGGGTGAAAGACTATATTAAGTACTGCCAGACAGAGGAAGGTGACAGGCCTTATACGTCAAGATACATAGGTAGCCTTGTGTCAGACATTCATCGTAATATGATTAAGGGAGGTATTTATATTTACCCTACTAGTTCTAAGGCGCCAAAAGGGAAGTTAAGGCTGCTTTATGAGTGTAATCCTATGGCTTTTATTACAGAACAGGCCGGAGGTAAAGCTTCAGACGGGTTTAACAGGATTATGGAAATCCAGCCAACCGAGCTGCATCAGCGCGTTCCGTTTTTCTGCGGAAGCGGGAACATGGTTGATAAGGCAAATGAGTTTATGCAGAAATACCAATAATAAAAAAAGCCCCGAATATCGGGGCTTTTTTTATTTATTCATGTGTTGCATTTCGTAAAGGAAAGTATCAAGGTCTACGTTTAATACTAAAAGCGAAAGTGCTTTGTCTACAATGTATTTTACGTTACCTGGCGTAAAGCCTAAGGCTAGGGCAAAACGGGTAAGAATCTCTTTTTGTTTTGGTCCCAGTATGTGATCAGCATATACCATTCTTGACAGGTCGTATAAACGCTCCAGCCTGTGTACGTGTAAGTATGGAGGGTTAATAGGGTATTTTAACGGGTTTGCCATTATCTCAAGATACTCCTCTTCAGAAATTTCAAGTTGTTTGGCAAGTTTGTCAAGAAACGCTTTTTCTTCAGAACTTAAGTGACCGTTTTCCATAGCTACTCTTACAATAGCCGAAAAGTGTCCTTTGTTTCTGTTCTTAAAGCCGCTATCAAATAAATCTGAAATAGACATAATTTCTATATGTTATAAATTTTCGGCAAATATAATTCTATATTTTATGTGGGAAGTAATTTTTTAAAAGTTTTTGACAATATTATATCTTAATCGCGTTTTTCCAGTAAGGTATTTTGTAAAAATTGATGTAAGTTTACAGCTTGCAAATACTGAATCTATATTATGTCGGAATTTCAATTATACTTTCAGCAGGGGCTTTACCATGTGCTGGATATTAACGCTTATGACCACATACTTTTTATTGTGGCCCTAACCGTACCTTATGTTTTTAAGGACTGGAAAAACGTATTATTGCTGGTAACCCTGTTTACCATAGGGCACAGCATGTCGCTTATACTTGCCGTGTATGATATTATATCGGTAAAATCAAGTTTAGTGGAATTCCTCATTCCGGTCACCATTTTTATAACGGCAGTTTATAATATTTTCAGGGCCAATAAATCGGGCAAAAGGGATAACGTAAATTTCCTGGCTTTTACCACTCTGTTTTTTGGTATAATACACGGTCTTGGTTTTTCTAGCTATTTTAAAATGCTTGTGGCAAATAACAGTGGAGATAAACTGGTTCCGTTAGCAGAATTTGCACTGGGTATAGAGGTGGCACAGGTAATTATAGTACTTATAGTATTAATACTGTCGTGGGCGGTACAAACCTTTTTACGTTTCTCACAAAGAGACTGGATACTGGTTGCCTGTTCGTTTGTAGCGGGGGTAGTGGTACCTATGATAATCCATAACCGTATCTGGTAATAATTAGCATAATAAATTAAGTGAAAAAGCTTAAATTTGACTGTAGGCTTTAATAATGAAGGATAAAAAACTCAATAAATACGATAAGGCTTATCTAAGGATAGCCAGAGAATGGGGGCAGCTGTCTTACTGTGTAAGGAAAAAAGTTGGTGCAATTATTGTAAAAGACAGAATGATAATATCTGACGGATACAACGGTACCCCATCGGGCTTTGAGAATTGCTGTGAAGATGACGGAGGCCTTACAAAGTGGTATGTACTGCATGCCGAAGCAAATGCAATATTAAAAGTAGCACGTTCCACACAATCGTGTGAAGGTGCTACACTTTACATAACTATGTCTCCCTGTAAAGACTGTAGTAAGCTAATACATCAGTCGGGAATTAAAAGAGTGGTATACCAAAGCAGTTATAAAGATAATTCGGGTATCGACTTTTTAATGAGGGCGGGCGTTGAAGTGGTGCATGTAGAGGATTTAGATACAGAGTAATATGGAAAACGGAGATAACAAACCGAAAAACAATCAGGTAAATAAAATTTACCTGCCTATTATAATTGCAGTGGCCCTGGCGGCCGGAGTGATTATGGGTAACTTTTTTAATGTATTCTCCGGAAACCGAACTTTTATTTCCAAAAACTCCCATAAAAACAAGCTTAACAGGCTTATGGATTTTATTGAGAGCGACTATGTTGATAATGTAAATACCGATTCTATTGTAGATCTTACCGTAAATAACATACTGGAAAAGCTGGATCCGCATTCGGTTTACATTGCCAAAGAAGATATGCAGCAGGTGGCCCAAAGCATGAAGGGTGACTTTGTGGGTATAGGGGTTAATTTCTATATGTATAAAGATTCTGTAGCTATTATCAAGCCAGTGCCTCAGGGACCGTCTGACAAGGCTGGTATAAAAGCCGGAGACCGTATACTCTTTGCAGGTAACGATCAGCTTTATGGTAGGAAATTGCCTAACGACAGTCTATTCTCTAAACTTAAAGGAGAAGAAGGGTCGTCTATAGAACTCACTGTTTATCGTAAAACCGAAGGCAAGCAATTTAAAGTAAATGTAGTTAGGGATATAATACCTATAAAAAGTGTTGATGCAGCAGTATTGCTTGACAATAAAACAGGCTACATAAAAATTAACCGTTTTGCCGAAACCACTTATGAGGAGTTCCATAAGGCACTGCTTGATTTAAAGAGTGAGGGAGCAGAATCGCTTATGATTGACTTAAGGGATAATGGGGGTGGCTATCTTGAAATGGCAGTTGATATTGCCGATGATCTTTTACAGGATGATTTGGTAATAGTAAAAACAAAAAACAAAAGAGATAGAGAAGATATTACCTATTCTACCGATAAGGGGGATTTTGAAAACGGGAAGCTATATTTGCTTATAAACGAAAACAGTGCGTCGGCAAGTGAAATATTAGCCGGAGCCATTCAGGATAACGACAGAGGTACAATTGTAGGTCGCCGTTCGTTTGGTAAAGGGCTTGTGCAGCGCGAAATGCCTTTAGGGGACGGTTCGGCAGTGCGACTAACTGTTGCCCGTTATTATACGCCGTCAGGCAGGTCTATACAACGTAGTTATGCACATGGAGGTGATGAGTACTTTAATGATTTTTCTAAGCGTTATGAAAGCGGAGAACTTTATGCCGCCGACAGTATTAAAATAGCCGATACCTTAAAATATAAAACCCTTAAAGGACGTACGGTTTATGGAGGCGGAGGTATAATTCCTGATTTATTTGTGCCTATGGAAGGTAAGCATGGTGATGAGGGGGTGAGTATGATAATGCAATCAGGGTTTGTGAGTTACTTTGTTTTTGAAGAGTTGGATAAACAAAGAAAAGAGTTTAGTTCTCTTAATGAGAAAGAGGTTGCCAATAAGGTTTTGAATACCGACAAGTACTACAATGACTTTGCAAAATACCTGTCTGATAACGGACTGATATTTGATTTGGCTAAGCACAAACAAAAAATTAAGTTTTATATCGCTGCAGAATTTGTAAGACAGTTAGTGAGCGATAGTGCTTATTATAAAATGGTGCTGGGAGAAGATAATATGATAAAAGCCGTACTGGCTGATGAGAAAAAATAATTCCCGGCCCTACGGCTTTTAATCTGTTGAAATTACCTGTTATTTTTTTACCCGTGTGCTGTCGTGATGTTGCGACGGGATTCCGTTATTCCATAATGTAAGGATATCTGTGGCTACAGATGCACCACTACCGGCAGCGATGGAAAGCTGACTTCTCCATCCGGCAAGAGTTCCTGCGGCATAAATGCCTTCCGCTACAAGGTGGTCATCATTTTTAAGCTGTATTCTGTTCTTTTCAGGCATCGCTTTTCTATGCGGTATAACATACTCCATAAGGCCTTCAATGGCAAAAGTATTAGCCGATCCTATGGCAACTACTATGGTTTTTGTGTTATAGTTGTTTTTATTAGTAGTAATAGTAAAGTTTCCGGCTTTGCCTTCCACTTTAATAACCTTTTCCTTTTCAATCTGCTCCACATCAGGGTATGCGCTATGCAGGTGCTCAAGGCTTTCTTCCATAATTTCCTTGCCCAGTTTTCCCTGTGGTATTCCGTAAGCATTGTTGAATAATGCATCCTGTAAAGCAGATGCTTTCTGGTGGGTAAATATTCCTATTTTTTTGCTCTGCGCATAAGGTTTATTTAATGCAGAACCCAATATAAGTGCGCAGGATACCCCAGATACCCCTCCGCCAATAATTAAAACGTCAAACATGCTTATCCCTTATCTTGTTTTTTCTTCAATACTTTTAGCCATCTTAAATATAAGAAGGATGCAAACAGCACAAAGTGATGCTACAATGCCTATAAGGGCTATAAGACTGTTGCCTTCAAAAAGATTGCTGAAATCAAGTAAGGTAATGTTAAATATAATTATGGCAACTGCAATTGCCAGTAGTGTGTAAATTAAAATTTTCATTCTATTAAATCTTAAATAGTTACAACCTGATTTAATTAAAACTTAGGTTGTGAATGTAATAAATATATAACTAAGCGAATAAACCTTTAACATTAGCAGCAAATAATTTAACAGCTATCGCTAAAAGAATTACTCCAAAAATCTTACGGATTACACCAAGACCATTTTCTCCTAAAAGCCTTTCTATTTTGGCAGAAGCTTTTAGTACTATATATACTACCAGTATATTGATAATTATGGCTATAATGATGTTTATTTTTTCATATTCGGCGCGCAGGGATAATATGGTGGTCATGGTACCTGCGCCTGCAATAAGCGGGAAAGCAATGGGTACGATGGAAGCCGTATTAGGGTTGTCTTCCTTATAAAGACGAATACCCAATATCATTTCCAGTGCCAGGAAGAACAGTACAAACGATCCGGCTACGGCAAATGAGCTGGCATCTATACCTATAAGTTTAAGGATTTCTTCTCCCACAAAAAGAAAGGCAATCATTATTATAGCAGCAACGAGGGCCGCTTTTTCCGACTGTATATGTCCTACCTTATTACGAAGGTCTACTATAATAGGTACACTGCCTATAATGTCTATAACCGCAAAAAGCACCATGCTGATGGTGAAGATTTCTTTCCAGTCAAATCCCATTTTAGTTTGTTTTTAAGAATTAACAAAAGTATTAATAATATAGAGATATATAGTTAAAATTTTTCAAGTGACGTTTTGAGTGATTAACACAGCTAAACTTTGACTATCTTTGCGGCATGTTTCAACTGGGTAAAACAATAGTGTCTGAGGACATTTTAGAGAAAGAATTTGTGTGCAACTTAACGGCATGCAAGGGAGCTTGTTGTGTAGACGGAGATGCAGGTGCTCCATTAAGTGAAGAGGAAACAAAAATACTGGAGGAAATTTATCCGAAGGTTAAGCCTTTTTTAAGAAAAGAAGGTATTGAGGCTATAGAGGCTCAGGGTGTGTGGATAACCGGTACCGATGGTGACCTGGAAACACCGCTTATAGATAATAAAGATTGTGCCTACGTTATTTTTGATGGAGATACTGCACTTTGCGGTATTGAGCAGGCATACAATCAGGGAGTGGTAAGCTGGAAAAAACCGGTTTCATGCCATTTATACCCTGTGCGGGTAAAAGATTTTACAGAGTTTGCGGCTGTTAACTATGACCGCTGGGATATATGTAATCCTGCCTGTGCTTTAGGTAAGGAACTTGAAGTTCCTGTTTACAAATTTGTAAAGGAAGCACTGGTAAGAAGGTTTGGCGCCGATTGGTATGCTGAACTTGAAAAGGTGGCAGAGGATTTAAAGGACGATCCTTCTCCGAGAAGACGTTAAAATGCTTTAAAAACCCCCGTCAACTGCGGGAAAACCGTAAAATAATTCGTAAATTTATTTTTGTGCAATATGTTCGCAATCAATACATTGCGAATGTGATTTTTATTGTCTGTTAAAATTGGGGTTGTTAAAAACTATCCCCGATTGTGAATAAGTTTGCCTTTCATTTATTGATACAAATGCCAATCTTTGTATTACCGCTTTACCAAAAAAATCATTTTTATAATACCATAAAAGTCAAAAAGATATGTCTGCAGTAGAACCAATTTTACAAGAAAACAAGAATCGATTTGTAATTTTTCCGATAAAACACCACGATATTTGGGATTGGTACAAGAAAATGGAGGCTAGTTTCTGGACGGCAGAAGAGATAGATTTGCATCAGGATCTTACCGACTGGAATAATAAGCTTAATGATGATGAGAAGTATTTTATAAAGCACATATTGGCATTCTTTGCAGCTTCTGACGGTATTGTTAACGAAAATCTTGCTGAAAACTTTGTAAATGAGGTTCAGTATGCAGAAGCGAAGTTTTTCTACGGTTTCCAGATTATGATGGAAAACATCCATAGTGAAACCTATTCTCTTCTTATAGATACATATGTAAAGGATGATGTTGAGAAAGATCAGCTATTTCATGCTATTGAGGTGTTTCCTGCGATTAAGAAAAAGGCAGAGTGGGCACTTAAATGGATAGAGTCTGATTCGTTTGCAGAAAGACTTATTGCATTTGCAGCTGTAGAGGGTATTTTCTTCTCGGGTGCATTCTGTTCTATCTTCTGGCTTAAAAAACGTGGTTTAATGCCGGGACTAACCTTCTCTAACGAGCTTATCTCGAGAGACGAAGGTGTGCACTGTGACTTTGCGGTTCACCTGCACAACAACCACCTTGTAAACAAGGTTCCTAAAGAAAGAATTAAAGAAATCATTATAGATGCGTTAACTATAGAGAGAGAGTTTATTACCGAATCACTTCCTGTAAGTCTTATTGGTATGAACGCTATCCTAATGACACAATACCTTGAGTTTGTTACCGACAGGCTTTTAATTGAGCTTGGTTGTGAAAAACAATTCAACTCAGGTAATCCGTTTGATTTTATGGACATGATTTCACTTCAGGGTAAAACGAACTTCTTTGAGAAAAGGGTTTCTGAATATCAGAAAGCCGGTGTAATTAACAAGGATACCGATTCTCAGAAAATTAGTTTTGACGCTGACTTTTAATAAAAATATACCCCCAACTAACTAAAACGGGCGTCGGGTACGCCCAGTGTATTAACCCCTAAATTGTTGCCTTATGAATGTAGTAAAAAGAGATGGCCGCAGAGAGCCGGTAATGTTTGACAAGATCACGGACAGAATAAGGATATTATGCTACGAGCTTAATGAATTAGTCGATCCGGTAAAGGTAGCTATGCGTGTTATCGAAGGTTTATATGATGGTGTAAACACATCTGAACTTGATAACCTTGCGGCTGAAACCGCTGCTTCGATGACTACCACGCATCCTGATTATGCTCAGCTAGCAGCGCGTATTGCGGTATCTAACCTGCATAAAAACACCAAAAAATCGTTCTCAGAAACGATGCACGATATGTATAACTATGTGAACCCAAGAACCGGTCAGGCATCCCCACTTTTGTCAGATGAGGTTTATGAGGTAATCATGGCTAATGCCGAGGTTTTAGATTCAACCATTATTTATAACAGGGATTTTAACTACGATTATTTCGGGTTTAAAACCTTGGAGCGTTCTTACCTGCTTAAAATAAACGGTAAGATTGTAGAGAGGCCGCAACACATGCTAATGAGGGTGTCTATCGGTATTCATATAGATGATATCGAGGCAGCTATTGAGACGTATGAACTTATGTCTAAAAAGTTCTTTACGCATGCGACTCCTACATTGTTTAATTCAGGTACACCAAAGCCGCAAATGTCTTCATGCTTTCTGTTAACAATGCGTGATGACAGTATTGACGGTATTTATGATACATTAAAACAAACTGCTAAGATATCACAGTCTGCAGGAGGTATTGGTCTTTCTATTCACAATGTAAGGGCTACAGGCTCATACATTCGTGGTACAAACGGTACTTCAAACGGTATTGTGCCTATGCTTCGCGTGTTTAACGACACTGCCCGTTATGTAGATCAGGGTGGAGGTAAGCGTAAAGGTAGCTTTGCCGTATATATTGAAACATGGCATGCCGATATTTTTGATTTCCTTGATCTTAAAAAGAATCACGGTAAGGAAGAAATGCGTGCAAGAGATTTATTTTATGCCATGTGGACATCTGACCTTTTCATGAAACGTGTTGAGGAAGATGCTAAATGGACATTAATGTGTCCTAACGAATGTCCTGGACTTTATGATGTGTATGGTGAGGAGTTTGAGAAAATGTACGAATCATATGAAGCTGCCGGTAAAGGAAGAAAAACAATCAAAGCACGTGAGCTTTGGGAAAAAATACTTGAGTCTCAAATTGAGACAGGTACACCATACATGCTTTATAAAGATGCGGCTAACAGAAAGTCAAACCAGAAAAACTTGGGTACTATCCGTTCGTCAAACCTTTGTACAGAGATTATGGAGTACACTGCTGCCGATGAGGTTGCAGTTTGTAACCTTGCTTCTATATCATTACCAATGTTTGTGGAAGAAGGTAAGTTTAACCACGACTACCTGTATGAGGTAACTAAGCGTGTAACGCGTAACCTTAACAAGGTAATAGACAGGAACTACTATCCGGTACCTGAGGCAGAAAACTCTAACATGCGCCACCGTCCGGTAGGATTAGGTGTACAGGGACTTGCAGATGCTTTCATCCTGATGCGTATGCCATTTACAAGTGATGAGGCTAAGAAAGCAAATCAGGAGATTTTTGAAACCATTTACTTTGCAGCGGTAACCGCTTCTATGGAGATGGCGAAAGAAGAAGGGCCATATTCAACTTTTGAAGGTTCTCCAATTTCTCAGGGTGAATTCCAGTACAACCTTTGGGGCTTAAAAGATGAAGAACTAAGCGGTCGTTGGGACTGGGCTTCTTTAAGAAAAGAAGTTATGGAGCACGGCGTGAGAAACTCACTGTTAATGGCGCCAATGCCTACAGCTTCCACTTCTCAGATATTAGGGAACAATGAAGCGTTTGAACCTTATACTTCTAACATTTATACCAGAAGGGTGCTTTCGGGTGAGTTTATTGTAGTAAACAAACACCTTCTTGAAGACCTTGTAAAACTGGGTGTATGGAATGAAGAACTTAAGCAGGAGCTTATGAGGGCTAACGGTTCTATCCAGCATATAGACATTATTCCTCAGGATATAAAAGACCTTTACAGAACGGTTTGGGAAATGAGTATGAAAGACATTATCGATATGTCCCGTCAAAGAGGTTACTTTATTGACCAGTCGCAGTCGCTTAACCTGTTTATGGAAAACGCAACGTTTTCAAAACTAACGTCAATGCACTTCTATGCTTGGAAGAGCGGACTTAAAACAGGTATGTATTACCTAAGGACTAAGAGTGCTGTTGATGCTATTAAGTTTACACTTAATAACGAGAAAAAAGCAGAACCTGTTGCAGCTGTTGCTAATGCTTCGGGCGAGTCAGAGGCGATGTCGGTTACAGAGTTTCAGGCAATGATTGAGCGTTCCCGTAATGCTGAACCGGACGATTGTGAAATGTGTGGATCGTAATTGAGAGCAAAACATAAATAATAAATCAGGTAAGGAGCAGTAATGCTCCTTATTTGGTTAAAAATAATTTTAAACTAAAACATATGTCAAAAGACAAGAAAGATATCTATACGGGTATTATTGAGAAAGACGAAGAAGGAAACTTTTTTTGTGGTGAATACCTGTTAGATTATAAACGCGTAACTACCGAATTTAAACTGGGCGATAAAGTAAACATCAGGTCGGTTATTGAGAATCCAAGCGATAAGAGCTACGACAAGTATCCTAAAAAATCTAAGGATTTCTTTTTGTTTAATAATAAAAATAAGGGATGATCCCTCATTAATTATGGCTACAATGATGCAGTGGGAACAATTACTGTCGCTTAAAAGGCAGGGTGATACAAGCAAGCGTTTGCGCAGGGAACAGGACGATACCCGTTTGGGCTTTGAGGTAGATTATGATCGTATAATATTCTCGTCGGCTTTTAGGAGCCTGCAGGATAAAACACAGGTTATACCGCTTTCTAAAACCGATTTTGTGCATACCCGTCTAACCCATAGTCTTGAGGTTTCAGTCGTGGGACGTTCTTTAGGGAGACTTGTAGGTAAAAAAATTATCGAAAAACACCCGTATCTTCAGGATATACACGGTTATCAAATGAATGATTTTGGGGCAATAGTAGCTGCTGCTGCACTGGCTCACGATATTGGTAACCCTCCGTTTGGGCATTCGGGAGAAAAAGCAATAGGAGAGTACTTTAAAACCGGCAAGGGGCAACAGTATAAAAGTGATCTTAGTGATAAGGAATGGCAGGACCTGATAGATTTTGAAGGTAATGCAAACGGTTTTAACCTGCTTTCGGCTTCAAGGCCGGGTATAGAGGGCGGACTCCGTATTTCTTATGCTACACTGGGTGCGTTTATGAAATATCCAAAGGAGTCACTGCCTAAAAAACCGACAGCTAATATAGCCGATAAAAAATATGGTTTCTTTCAAACCGATAAAGCCTTTTTTCAGGATGTGGCAAAAGAGCTTGGGCTTATCCCAAATAAAACCGGGAATGATATAGGTTTTGAGCGCCATCCACTGGCTTATCTTGTAGAGGCTGCCGATGATATTTGTTACACCATTATTGACTTTGAAGATGGTATTAACCTCGGGCTTATACCTGAGGAGTTTGCACTGGAGTATCTTATCAAACTGGTGAAAGACAGTATAGATGTGGCTAAATACAATACACTGGTAACCAAAGAAGACAGGATAAGTTATTTGCGTGCTTTGGCAATTAGCAGCCTGATTAACGATGCTGTTAATGTGTTTGTTGAAAATGAGGAAAAGATACTGAAAGGGGAATACCCTTATGCCTTGACCGATCAGGGTAAATACACAGCACAAATGAAGGATATTATTAACCTTAGTATTAAAAATATTTACCAGAGCCGTGAGGTGGTAGAGAAGGAAATAATAGGTTACCGTATTATTAATACGCTACTGGACACCTTCTGTACGGCCTATAACAATAAGTTTGAAGGTAGGGAAAGTAACTATGATAAGTTAGTTTTAAAAATGCTGCCTGAAAGGTTTATTACAGATAAGATGAACCTATATGGCAGATTGTTGCATATATGCCACTTTGTATCTACGCTAACAGATGGTAAAGCATTGTTGTTATACAATACCATTACCGGAAATACAAAAGCCTAAATGGATTTAAAAAGTATAGCTAAGGCCTACGCCAAGCATTTGCTTTAGCTGTATTTTTGGTCCTGCTGTTACTACTTCGCCTTCCACCTCTTTGGTAGATTTTATGTCGTTATCATAAATAAGCTGGGTACCTATATTGGCTTTTACATATTCGTTTACGGTCATGTCCAGCTGAAGCTGCCAGTCTACATCGATATTTCCGAATTTATTAATGTAATCAGAGTAAAGGGATATACGCTGATCCATCATGATGTTTTTAAATATCTGCCTTTTTAGCTGAGCTGTTATAAGTGTACCTACTTCGGTACGTGAGTTTTTACCTGACTTTATAAGATTGCCAAGATCATCATAAATTGCTTTGTCCACACCAAAAGCTCCTTTGTTGGCAAGGGTTTGGTTTAATACTAAAGTTGTTTTGTTAGTAAGGGGAGACATGTAAACAGTAAGGCCTAAATCTTTACGCTTGTATTCAGAACCAATACCAAGAAATATATAGGCAGGTGAAAAAGGGCCGGATATTTCATCATCGGTATTAGGATAGGCATAACCGTTGGCAAATTGAGTGTTAAAATTAAACTTGGCACTGTAATACCAGTTGGAAATAGTGTCTTTCCTGTAACCAAAAGTAGAAGTTAGCTGAATTTTATCTTCTGTTTTACGCACTTCCTGTCCTTCCTGGCTGTTCAGTCCGTAGCGAAGTATAAGCTCATTTGCCCAGTTTACATTTTTCTTGGTATAGTTTCGGTCAAATTCACCCTTTATAACCCCCGAAATAGCATTGTTACCCCCTACACTCCAGTTGATAAAAGCTACCTGGTTAATGTCCAGTCCTACTTTATTGGTGTTGTCCCAATGGCTTATACTGTCAGGTAATGTAGTGGTTATGATAACTTGTGAAAATGCTTTGGTGCTTATAATAATAAATAATAATGCAAGAAAGGCTTTTATTCTCATTTTACTAATCGGTATATTAAATAGATGCGATGCAAAAGTCGGTATTTTTAATAAGCTGAAAAAATATCTTTTAAGCTTTTAACGTCAATGCCGCAGTATTGTTGTAAACGGTTTATACTTCCATGTTCAATAAATTCATCCGGAACGCCTAATGTAATAATTTTATTACAATAATTATATTTGGCGGCAAAATCGGACACAATGCTTCCAAATCCTCCAATTATTGTGCCGTCTTCTATGGTGAAAACCGTTTTATATGCAGAAAATATTGTGTGTAAGGCGTCCTTGTCTATTGGCTTAATATAACCAAAATGATAGTGGGAAAATAATACTGAGTTGTTTATTTCACTCAGTGCCTTGGTCACATTATTACCTATAGCCCCTGTAGATACTATGGCAACCTCGCCACCCTGTTGCAGTTGTTTAGCTTTGCTGTAAGGAATGCTTTCAAAAGGCAATTGCCAGTCCATGCTTTCGCCCCGTCCGCGTGGGTAACGGATAGCTATAGGTCGTTCTATACCCAATTGAACCGTGTAAAGTATATTGCGTAATTCTTTTTCGTTAAGTGGTGCAAAAATATCAAGGTTAGGGATACAGTTAAGGTAGGCAATGTCGAAAACCCCATGATGTGTCGCTCCGTCTTCTCCAACTAATCCTGCCCTGTCCAGACAAAAAATTACCGGTAGATTTTGCAGTGCCACATCGTGTATTACCTGATCGTAAGCCCTTTGCAGGAAAGTAGAATAAATATTGCAGTACACCGTCATGCCCTGTGTGGCCATACCGGCAGCAAGGGTTACAGCATGCTGTTCGGCAATACCTACATCAATAGCCCTTTCGGGGAAAGCTTCCATCATAAACTTCATGGAGCTGCCTGATGGCATAGCGGGGGTAATACCTATTATATTTTCGTTTTTCTGTGCCAGTTCGGTAAGGGTGAGTCCGAATACATCCTGATATTTAGGAGGCAGGTTTTCGTCGGTAACTTTTAGAATCTCTCCGGTAACCTTATCAAATTTTCCGGGAGCATGGTATTTTACCTGATCCTCTTCAGCCTTTTTAAGACCTTTACCCTTTGTGGTTATAATGTGAAGGAAACGTGGCCCTTTTTTATTTTTAAGGCGTTGCAGCTCTTTGGTAAGAGCTGGCAGATCATGCCCGTCTATAGGTCCTGAATAATCAAAATTCAGGGATTTTATCATATTGTTCTGGCGTGGGTTCTTTCCCTCCTTAACCTGTGTAAGGTAGTGCTTTAGTGCTCCAACACTTGGGTCTATTCCTATGGCATTGTCGTTTAGTATGACCAGTAGATTGGCATCGGTCACCCCGGCATGGTTAAGGCCTTCAAAAGCCATACCCGATGCAATAGAGGCATCGCCTATTACAGCAATATGATTTTTATTGGTGTCGCCTTTAAGCTGTGAAGCAATAGCCATTCCCAATGCTGCCGATATGGAAGTGGAGGAGTGACCTACCCCAAAGGTATCATATTCGCTTTCGCTTCTTTTAGGGAATCCGCTAATACCGCCAAACTGCCTGTTGGTATCAAAGTTATCCCTGCGCCCGGTAAGTATTTTGTGTCCGTATGCCTGATGGCCTACGTCCCATACCAGTAAATCTTCGGGAGTATTAAAAATATAATGCAGCGCAATGGTAAGTTCTACCACACCAAGGCTTGCACCAAGGTGACCTTCTTTAACCGAAACCACATCAATAATAAAATCACGTAACTCCTTTGCCAGCTCAGGGAGCTGTTCGGGGGTCAGTTTTCTTAAATCTGAGGGGGTTTGAATATGTGAGAGTAAATTGCCTGACATTATAGGTTTTGAAAGGACAAATTTACAATATAGTTTCCTATTTTTGAATGGCAATACAAAACAATTGGGCAATCCTGATGACAGAAGATATTTTTACCGACGAGTATTTTATGAAAAAGGCGCTTAACGAGGCGCATGAAGCTTTTGATAAGGGAGAAATACCGGTAGGTGCTGTTATAGTGGTTGAGAACAGGGTTATTGCCAGAACTCACAATCTTACCGAATTGCTTACTGATGTAACGGCACATGCCGAAATGCAGGCCATAACATCGGCAGCAAATTTTTTAGGAGGTAAATACCTAACAGGTTGCACACTGTATGTAACGCTCGAACCCTGCCAGATGTGTGCAGGGGCATTGTATTGGAGTCAAATATCAAAAGTGGTATATGGTGCCGATGATACCCACAGGGGATATAGGGTTATGGGCGCAAAACTGCATCCCAAAACACAGGTGGTAACCGGAGTTATGGCTGAAGAATGTTCGGTTTTAATGAAAGAATTCTTTAAAAAGAGACGCTAATTTCATTTTTATTAAAAATCACTGATTTAGGTTAGCTGATTTTTAATGAATTAATCATAAATTTACTACAATAAAACCAATCCTGTTTTAGTTATAGCTTTATGTTGTAACTATCTGTAAAACAAATCATACCGGCCTATGAAAACCTTTAAGCTGATACTGCTTTTTGCAGCTGTCGCCATTTTACATTCGTGTTCTAAAAAATCTTCTGAAGATTTTGAGTCTGATTTCTCCCTGTACAGGGAATATATTACGAGTTTTACCTCGGGAGTAATATCTACACATGCCGATATTGGTGTGGGATTATCATTTGATAAAAAGGAATGGCAGTTAAACCAGGAACTTGACAGCGATTATTACAGTATATCGCCTTCGGTAGCAGGTAAGGTAATTTACCTGCCGGGTAACATGATTGCCTTTAAGCCGGAACAACCTCTTAAATCAGGTACGGAGTACAGGGTTACACTACATCTTTCTGAATTTATAGATTTGCCTAAAGAACTGAAGGATTTTAACTTCATTGTGAAAACGCTGGAGCAGGACTTTATGGTAACCACAAAGGATTTACAGTCGTACAGCAAGGACGTACAGTTTCTTAATGCCGAACTTAGAACCAGTGACTACATTGATGCTGCCACGGCAAAAAAACTGGTAAGGGCCGAACAGGATGGGAGGCAGCTGGCTATCCGTTTTGACGAGAAACTGGCTTCACAAACAGAATTTCCTTTTATAATAGACAGTATACAACGACAGGAAGAAGACTCCAATATAAAAATTATATGGAACGGTAAGCCTTTTGATATTGACAGGGAAGGATCGGAAGAATTTACCATTCCGGGAAAAAACAACTTTAAGGTTATTGGTATAGATGTTTCACTAGCCGATAGTCAGGTAATGTATATTAATTTTTCAGACCCGCTTAAAAAGGAACAGAATTTTGACGGACTGGTATCGGTGCAGGGAGTGAGTAACCTTAAGTTTTCGGTAGACGGAAACCTGCTAAAGGTATTCTTTTCGGATGCATTAACAGGTAACTTATTGGTTGAGGTTTTTCAGGGTATAGAAAGTACCGATGGTTATAAAACCAAAGAAACCTATTCGACCAAAGTACTGTTTGAACAGTTAAAGCCGGAAGTGAAATTTTTAAAGAGCGGTACAATACTGCCGGGTTCTAATAATCTTAAACTTAATTTTCAGGCGGTAAACCTTAGTGCGGTAGATGTTAAGGTGTACAGGATATATGAAAACAACATACTTCAGTTTTTACAGGAAAACGAAATTGACGGAAGTTATATAAGGAACGTAGCCTTACCGGTTGCCAAAAAAACAATTACGCTGAATACTGATAAGATGGCTGATTACAGCAAATGGAATTCCTATGCGCTGGATCTTTCAACCATCATAACGCCTGAAAAAGGAGCAATATACAGGGTAGAAATGGGGATTAAAAAATCCTACTCATTATATAAATGTGATTCGGGTGAAAAAAGTAGTGAAGCAGAAGTTGAGGAAGAGCAGGAACTGGAAGAGTATTATCCGGGTATGAGAGGTGATTATGATTATTACGACTACTACGATTATGATTACGACTGGAGGGACAGAGACAATCCTTGCACCAACTCTTATTTCTATAACAGGGATATAGCTACCAATGTCTTGGCTAGTGACCTTGGCGTTATTGCCAAGCGTGGTGAAGATAACAGCTATTACTTTGCGGTAAGCAGTATAATCACTACTGAAGCTGTAGCCGGAGCAAAAGTGGCTATATATAATTACCAACAGCAAAAACTGACAGAAGGCGAAACAAACGGTGACGGAGCTATTACCTTAACCAGCGATAAGCATGCTTATTTTGCTATCGTTAAAAAAGGCGACAATACGACCTATGTGAAAATGGGTGAGGGTAACTCACAATCGGTAAGTAACTTTGATGTAGACGGTACCCGTCTGCAAAAAGGACTTAAGGGCTATGTGTATGGTGAGCGTGGTGTATGGCGTCCGGGGGATACTTTGTTCATTGGGTTTATATTAAATGATAAGGCGGCTAAACTGCCACCGTCACACCCTATAAAACTTAGGCTGAGTGACCCTAACGGGAAAATGGTGTATGAAACGGTACAATCGCACAGTGCTAAAAATCATTACAAGTTTATAGTGCCTACGCAGCAATCGGCGCCAACTGGAAACTGGCAGGCTGTGGTATCTGTAGGAGGGGCTAAATTTTATAAGAGCATAAAAATTGAGACCATTAAGCCAAACAGGCTTAAAATCAAAAACGGTTTTGACGGAAAAACCATTTATGCCTCACAAAAAAATGTGGCTAAGGTAGATGTGGCCTGGCTTCACGGAGCTGTGGCAAAAGACCTGAAACTGGAAATGCAGGCCAAGTTCCTGAACCAGAAAACCACATTTAAAGGTTATGTAAATTATCAGTTTGACGACCCTGCACAACGATTCAGTACCGAGGAGATGAACATTTATGCCGGTAAGACCGATGCTAACGGTAGTGCAACAGTAACACTACAGCCTAAACTGCAGGTACGTGCACCGGGTATGCTTAAAACGGTAATCATGACCAAAGCCTATGAGAAAGGTGGTGACTTTAGTACCGATGTTATAACATCTACTTATTCGCCTTACGATACGTATGTAGGGGTTAGGCTACCGGAAGGAAACAAATATGGTATACTGGAAAATGGTAAGAGCAATAAAATTGAGGTAGCAACCGTAAGTGATAACGGTAAACCTAAGGCTAAGCGACAACTTACGGCTAAAGTATTTAAGGTAAAATGGAGCTGGTGGTGGGATGCCTCTCACGGTAATGTGTCGTCATACAGTTCGGCGATATCAAATACTCCATACTATGAGACTGAAATTACTACCGATGCTAACGGTAAGGCAAGCTTTAATTTCTCTACCGATAAAAACGAATGGGGCAGGTTCCTTATAAGAGTTACCGATAAAGATGGTGGACACTCGGCAGGGGGTACTATACTTATAGATTATCCATACTGGTCCGGTCGTACTAAAAACAACGGGGGTGACGAAGCAAAAATGCTTGTATTTACTACCGATAAGGAGAAATACAGCGTAGGCGAAAAAGTAAAAGTTTCATTCCCTTCAAGTGAAGGAGGCAGGGCATTGGTTTCGTTAGAGAACGGATCAAAAGTGCTTGAAACCTATTGGGTAAAAACCGAAAAAGGCGAAACCCAGATGGAAATTCCGGTAACGGCAAAAATGGCACCTAATGTGTATGTTAACGTTACCATGATTCAGCCACACGCTACAAGTAAAAACGACTCTCCTATAAGGCTATACGGTATTATCCCTATTGAGGTGGTAGATAAAAATACCATACTGGAACCGCAAATAAGCATGCCGGATGTACTAAGGCCTGAGCAGAAATTTACCGTTAAGGTAAATGAGAAAACAGGTAAAGGTATGACCTATACACTGGCTATTGTAGACGAAGGGCTTTTAGATCTTACCCGCTTTAAAACACCTAACGCCTGGAATAGCTTCTATGCTAAAGAAGCACTTGGAGTTAAAACATGGGATGTATATGATGATGTTATCGGGGCTTACGGAGGTAAGGTAAACCAGATATTTAGTATAGGTGGTGATGAAGACCTTGGTGGCGGTAAGGCTAAAAAAGCAAACCGATTTAAACCTGTAGTGGTGTATTTGGGTCCGTTTACCATAGGTAAGGGAGAAACAAAATCACACGAAATCACATTGCCTAAGTATGTAGGTTCTGTACGTACTATGGTTGTGGCATCAAACAAGGATCAAAGTGCTTACGGAAGCGCAGAGAAAGCAACTCCGGTAAGGAGTCCGTTAATGCTGTTGGCATCATTACCAAGAAAGGTAACGCCAGGCGAGAAGGTAACCCTTCCGGTAACGGTATTTGCCATGGAGAAACACGTTAAGAACGTAACCGTACAGATAAAAACCAATAACGGGTTTATCGTGAATGGTTCGGCTAAACAAACCGTATCGTTTAACAGTCCGGATGAAAAAGTAGCTTACTTCGACCTTGAGGTGGGTAACCTAACGGGTATCGGTAAGGTTGAGATACAGGCCTTCTCGGGTAATGAAAAGGCAAGTTATGAGGTAGAACTGGATATAATGAATCCTAACCCAGTAACGACTGACTTTAAAACGGTAGTGCTTGACCCTAACAGTTCGGCAACTATAGACTGGGAATCTTTTGGAGTTCCGGGAAGTAATAAAGCTAAACTTGAGGTGTCTTCATTCCCGTCAATCGACTTTAACAGAAGGCTGGATTACCTTATACAGTATCCGCACGGATGTTTGGAACAAACGACATCAAGCGTATTCCCGCAATTATATCTTAGCGATATTGCCGATATAGACGAGGCAAGAAAACAAAAGATACAACGTAATGTAGCTGCGGGTATAGAGAGGCTGGCACAGTTCCAGGTGGCAAGCGGAGGCTTTGTGTACTGGCCGGGTAATGAAAATCCGGATGACTGGGGCTCAAGTTATGTGGGGCACTTTTTTATAGAAGCAGAGAAAAAAGGGTACGCCTTACCGCTAAATGCCAAAAAGCAATGGTTGTCATACCAAAAGAAAATGGCAAGACAGTGGCGTTACAGTGAAGGCTACCATAACGATTTTGCACAGGCTTACAGGTTATATACACTGGCACTTGCAGGAGCGGCTGATTTATCATCTATGAACAGGTTAAGGGAAACAAGAGGAATAAGCAATCAGGCAAAATTAAGACTGGCTGCTGCCTATGCCCTTGCCGGACAGAAAAACACAGGACAGTCATTATTAAACCAAAGTAATATAGATAGTGATTACAGTAGTGGCAGAGGTCATTATTACTACTATGGGTCGGCAGAGCGTAACAGGGCTATGGCACTTGAAACACTTGTTGTTTTAGGACAGAAACAAAAAGCATTTGATGTGGCTAACAAGCTTGCAGAAGCTTTGTCGTCTAAAGAGTGGATGAGTACGCAAACTACGGCGTACTGTTTGTATGCCATGTCTAAATTTGCAAAAGAGAATGGCGGTAAAGGTATTGATGTAGCCTACACCAGTGCCGGTAAGTCACAAAATATTACAACGGGTAAAACGTTTGCCGACAGGGTACTTACAGTATCTGCTAATAACTCGGTAACGGTTAAAAACAACAAAGGAGCAACATTGTATGTAAAAGTAGTTTACAGCGGTATATTGCCTGTAGGACAGGAACAAACCGAACAAAAAGGATTTACCACAAGGATAAACTTTAAGGACAGGGCTGGTAATAGTATTGATCCTGGTTCCCTTGCACAGGGAACTGAGTTTGTTGCTGAGGTATATGTAACCAATACTACCGGAGACAGGGTAGATAATGTGGCGCTTACCCAAATAGTACCTTCGGGTTGGGAAATAGTGAATACAAGGTTTACCGACTTTGGAGATGCTACCGAAAATAAGGTAGACTATACTGATATAAGAGATGACAGAACTAATTTCTATTTCACAATAACCCCGCATCAAACCAAAATATTCAGGATATTGCTTAATGCATCTTATCCGGGAAGTTATTACCTGCCGGGTGTACAGTGTGAGGCAATGTATGATGACTCGTATATAGCGAGAACGAGGGGACAATGGATGAAAGTAGAAAAACAGCAATAATAAACTGGATTAAAAAGCGCAGGATAAAACTGGGAATAGGTTTTATCCTGCTGCTTATCTATTATTTTTCTTTACCAAAAGTACTTTTTAAGGAGCCGTATTCAACAGTGATTGAAAGTAGAGAGGGTGATTTGCTTTCGGCGCGTATCGCAACCGACGGTCAATGGCGCTTTCCTGCTCAGGACAGTGTGCCTTACAAATTCAAAAAGTGTATTGTTTATTTTGAGGATCAGTATTTTTACAGTCATCCTGGTTTTAATCCCGTAGCCATTGTTAAGGCTATAGGTCAAAACTACAGGGCAGGTAAAGTGGTTAGGGGTGGCAGTACTCTTACCCAGCAGGTAATACGCCTTTCAAGAGACGGTAAAAAGCGCAGTTATTTTGAAAAATTCATTGAGCTTATACTGGCAACCCGCCTTGAGTTTAGATGTAGTAAGGATGAGATACTAAACCTGTATGCGGCACATGCTCCTTATGGAGGTAATGTGGTAGGGCTGGAAATGGCGTCATGGCGTTATTTCGGTGTTCAGCCGCATCAATTATCGTGGGCAGAGACAGCTACACTTGCAGTATTGCCTAATGCCCCAAGTCTAATCTATCCTGGTAAAAATCAGCAAAGGTTACTAAACAAACGTAACAGACTATTAAAAAAGCTGTATGAAGAAGAGATAATTGACAAGTATACCTACGAACTTTCCATGTTAGAAGAACTTCCGCAGAAACCGTATGAACTTCCGCAGGCGGCACAACACCTGTTACAGAATATAGCCAAAACCCATGAAGGACAACGTATAAAAACCACCGTAAGCAACAGGATACAAAATAGGGTAAACCAAATAGCTACCCGATATTATGGCGAATACAAACAAACCGAAATTTACAATTTAGCCATACTGGTGGTAGATGTAAAAACAAGGGATATTGTAGCCTACGTGGGGAACTCTCCCACTAATAAGGCACACCAAAAGGATGTTGATATTATTCCTGCTCCAAGGAGTACGGGAAGCGTACTAAAACCATTATTGTTTGCTTCCATGCTAAATGATGGCGAACTGTTGCCTAATACCTTAGTGCCTGATGTTCCTACCTACATATCGGGGTATAGTCCTAAAAATTTCAATAATACGTATGACGGAGCCGTACCGGCGCAAAAGGCACTGGCAAGATCACTAAACGTTCCTGCTGTACTAATGCTGAAAGACTACGGAATTTACCGTTTTTATGAGCAGTTGCAGCGACTGAAATTATCAGATATAAAACAGCATCCTAATCACTATGGCTTATCGCTTATACTGGGAGGTGCCGAATCTAATTTATGGGATTTGTGTCGTGCTTATGCAGGGTTGAGCTCCACACTTAATTACTACACAGCCCATGATGCCAAATACAGGGAAAATGAGTTTGCAGACCTTAACTGGGATAGTAGTGTAAAAAGAGATTTTGGTGATGAAGGCTTCAGTAAACCGTTATTAGGCGCAGGGTCTATATGGCTTACCTATAATGCAATGAAAGAAGTAAACCGCCCTGAGGGTGATGAAGCCTGGAAGTTTTATGATTCATCCCTTGAGATAGCCTGGAAAACAGGGACCAGTTTTGGAGGTCGTGATGCCTGGGCCATCGGTACCAATTCAAGGTATGTGGTTGGTGTGTGGGTAGGTAATGCATCGGGTGAGGGAAGGCCAAGTCTAACCGGAGTAGGAAGTGCTGCTCCTATATTATTTGATGTGTTTAACCTTATGCCAAGACCTAAAAACTGGTTTGAGACACCTTATAACGATTTGGAAGAAGCCGATATTTGTGCGTTAAGCGGTCATTTGGCCGGGCCGGACTGTCCTGTTTCCAAGCAATGGATTCCTGTAAGCTACAGGCAAACCGAAACCTGTCCGTATCATAGGCTGGTGCATTTGGATGCCGATGGGCAGTATCAGGTAAACAGCAATTGCGAAAGTGTAGACAATATAGTAACCAAATCATGGTTTGTATTGCCTCCGGTAATGGAATGGTACTACAGGAGTAACCATCTTAACTATGTTTCCCTTCCTCCGTTTAGGGACGACTGTACCGGTACTACTGCAAACGTTATGGATTTTATTTATCCTAAAGATGACAGTAAGGTATATCTAACCAAAGATTTTAACGGGGAATTACAGCCTATTGTGCTTAAGGCAGCTCATACAAGGGCAAATGCGAGGCTTTTTTGGTATCTTGACGACCAATACCTGGGAGAAACCCAAACGTTTCATGAAATGCCTGTAATAACCCAAACAGGTAGTTATTATCTAACTGTTACCGATGAACAGGGACATGAACTTAAACGTAAAATAGAAGTAATAAGTAAATAAATGGCGATTACATTTGATCTAAGGCCTATAAGCAAAAAGGTTATTATAACAGAACTACTTCTTTTTATACTGCCTACAGTTTTTTTAGTTACAGATATTCCTGATGAGTTGGGCTATTATTATCTATTATGCTTAATGCTTTCGGCGCTGTGTAATCTGATACTGATTATTTTACATATAGTGAAAGATGGAGGACGGTATTTATGGATGTGTCTGCTATTGTTTTTCCTGCCTATAATATTACTCATTCTGCAAATATTGGTGGTTAATAAATTTTTTATTAACTATTAGCATAAAAGCAAAACAGCTCCCTTATCAAAAAGGAAGCTGCCGCATATTCAGAATTAATTATGGGTTTATTTTGAAATGGTCTCAGTGAACATTTTGTTGTTATAGCTTACTACAAAAGTGAACTCTTTTGAGAAAATTTTTGAAGTATTGAACTTTTTAACCACTTTACCATATTTAAGGTTCTGGTTGTAAAGCTCTCCGCTGTTCTCATCATAAAGGGTGATGTTTACAGGAGTGTTTACTTTACCCGGAACGGTTACAATAAAAGTATCTCCGCTTTTAGAGATAACGGGTTTGTAAGTCTCTTCTATAGCTTTTTCAGAAATAGAAGCGGTTTCTTTTACAACGCTTATTTCATAGCGAGCCACTTTTGCTGGAGTTTCTGCTTCAAGGTAGTAAATACCTTCAGGGAAAGCAGTAAGGTCATATGTTCTGTTAATCGCGTTAGATCCTGATACTTTTTCGTTAAAGATTAATTCTTCTTTACTGTTATATATAGAGAACGTAACTGTTTCTGCATCTACCACAGAAAAACTAACTGTTTTTCCTGTTTCGTTTGTCACTTTCAGTGAAAAATCATATTCACCCGCACTAACACCAAACGTTGTTAATAACATCGCTAAGGCTAAACCAATTTTCGCAAAATTTTTCATAATTAAAAGTTTTTAAGGTTCAACTCCTGTTTCTATGTTGCTAAATTACTATGTTTAAGTGGTGGTGATTACTCCACAATTTTCTAATTTATATACTATATTAACTTTACTAAAACGTTTTAGTGTTAATTCTGGTAAATATGTGTAATTTTTGGGTAATTTTGTAGAGTCTAAAAAATCAAAAACATGAAATCACTAAAGGCTACTTTTGAGGTAATTGAACCTGCTTTCGGCAGTTCGTTTTATTACTCGCAGTATGTACAGAGTGCAAATGTAAAAGCACATGTTTGGCATTACCATCCTGAAATAGAACTGGTGTTTGTAAACGGTGGTTCGGGCAAAAGGCAAATAGGTACGCATTTGTCTTATTATACAGATGGCGACCTTATACTTATAGGCAGCAACCTGCCACATTGCGGGTTTACCGACAGTACCACCGGAAACAGGAATGAAACAGTAATACAAATGAAGCCTGATTTTTTAGGGCAGGGTTTTTTAGGCATACCCGAAATGAAAAATATTCAGCATCTTTTTGAAAGGGCTAAAACCGGACTGGCTTTTGGAGAGGAAACCAAAGCAAGGCTGGGAGAGAAAATAGAGGAACTTAACGATATGCCTTATTTTAAACGATTACTTTCCCTGCTGGATATATTGAATGATTTGGAAACGGCATCTGATTTTAAGGTGCTCAACGCACAGGGGCTTACCATGGAAATGCAGGTGCAGGACAATAACCGCCTAAATACTGTTTTTAATTATGTAAAAGATCATTTTAAAGAACAGATTCCGCTGGAGGAGGTTGCCGATAAGGTGAGTATGACTGTGCCGTCTTTTTGCCGATATTTTAAAAAGATAACCAATAAGACATTTACACGTTTTGTAAATGAATATCGTGTGGTACACGCTTCAAAATTACTGGCAGAAAAACCTATTGGGATAACGGAGGTATGTTACGAAAGCGGATTTAATAATTTTAGCCACTTTAATAAAGCCTTTAAGGAGTTTACAGGTAAAAGCGCATCACAGTACAGAAAAGAGCTTAAGTCGGTTATTAAATAAGTGTTGAGGTTTATGGTAAATTATGTATATTGGAACACAATACAAACCATTACTTACTATGAGAAAACTGTTTTTACTGCTCCCACTGCTTATTGTAGCTTCATGTACCCAATTTGGATTATATAGTGAAACCATAAAAGGTTTTGATAATAACCGATGGGAGAAAAACGATACTAAAAGTTTTTCTTTTCAAATTAATGAAGATGTGAAAAAGGGAAACCTTCTAATCCTGTTTTCCCATGTATATGAGCCGGGATATGATAAGGTTCCTGTTGAGGTCACTTTTAAAAAAGAGGGCGGAAGTGAAGAAACTTTTACGACCGACTTACTATTAAAAGATGAACAAGGGGAAAATATTACCAGCTGTATGGGTGATGTTTGTGATTTGGAACAGGTGGTAAAAGAAAATTTTAATCTGGAAAAAGGTAATTACACAGTGACTCTTACCAATAAAGTAGGATTGTTACTTTATTTACCTAATGTAGTAGCCTTAGGAATTAGTGTTGAAACAGCTGAATAATTCTGTGGTTCATAACTAAGCAATATTACACCGCTTTTAAATATTAGTCGATTAAATTTTACAGGTGATATACCTTAGTACTTATACAAAAGTGGGGAGTATGATACATTTTGACGGAGGTTATTGAGTCAGCCTTTTGGTGAGCTCTTCTTCAAATGCTGTTCTTTTTTCTTTGTAAGTTCTTCTTGCCTTATTGTATTTTATTATAGCTTCCTCTTCAGTTAAATATCTATACCGCACTTTAATTCTGAGTTTGAAGGCTCCTTTAGGTTCTTGAAAGCCTTTCCGTTAAAATATACGGTTCGTCCGGTTTTGGAAAAAGTAACAAGCCCTATCCATGCAGGTCCGTTATCGCTGTAGCCGGATTTTAATTCGATATATTTAATTTGTGGTTTCATTGTTTAATCGGTATAGACTAAAAATATACAAAAAAGCGCTATGGGAAACCATAGCGCTTTTTCATTATTTTAAAACATCTTTAGTGACCTTCCCATTTTTATCCAAAAGATTAAACGATGCATTTCCGTCTTCATCTACTGATATTTTTAAGCGAGGGCTGCCTTCTGCGTCATGAAGTACAAGTTGAGCGTCTCCATTTGAGTTTTCTAATAATATACGGCTGTTTCCTCTGCCAAGTGTACCTTTAGGGGAAGGGTCGTTTATTATGAATCCCGCATTATAGTCTCCGTCTTTTGTATCTATAACCCGCATTCCTAAGGCATCCATGTTACTATAGTCAAACACAAGTGCACTAATGTCGGTATTATCCTTACTGGATAATGCAAGTCCTCCACACTCATTACCTTCTTTGTCATAAAATATCATTCCGGCAGGACTAATAGCTCTTTTATACTCTTTACCGTTTAATATTGGAGGAGGTATTCTTTCTTCATTTGATATTACAAGGCGTATATTACCTTGTTCATCAGTTATATTAATACGTTTTAAAGATATTTCATCTTCATTGAAAGAATTGGGAGTTTTAAAAGAGACTAAAAGAAATAGAAGTATTACACTTACAATTGCAGAATAAGCCACCAAAAAGGAGACAGGAATTTTTACTGTTTTCATTCGTTAATTTTTATGATTGATATATAATTCAAACTTCAGAAAAATTAATTACAAATGAGGGAGGGTATTTAGACTAGAATGAGGGAAATGTAAGTTGGTTATAAAATAAAAAAACCGTTCCAAAAATTTTGAAACGGTTTTTTAAACTTTATTCGCTGATAGCGTTTCCTTTGCTATCAAAAAAGTGGTATTCTAAATACGTGTAAGCGTCACGTGGTATGATTTTCACCCATTTTTTATGTTCAAAAAACCATTTTGAACGTATAGATGGAAAACCTTTGGTAAGGTATGCTGCCACAAAAGGGTGTGCGTTAAGCACTATTTTTTTATGACTTTTTACAATTCTTTCTAATTCGGCCGTGATACGGTCTACAACCAGTATAGGGGCTTCAATTTCCCCGGCAACCTTGTTAGGGTCTTCTTCTCTGGTTTTAATATTAACCTCTGGCCGTACACGTTGCCTTGTAATTTGGATAAGACCAAATTTACTAGGAGGCAGGATCTTGTGTTTGGCTTTATCGTCGCTCATTTCCTGTTTAAGGAAATCGTAAAGGGTTTTTCGGTTTTCAGGATTAGACATGTCTATAAAATCGACAACTATAATCCCGCCCATATCCCTTAACCGTAGCTGCCTTGCAATTTCTGCGGCAGCAATCAGGTTTACTTCAAGTGCTGTGTCTTCCTGGCTTTGTGCCTTGTTAGAGCGGTTACCACTGTTTACGTCTATAACGTGCAGGGCTTCGGTGTGCTCTATAATTAGGTAGGCACCTTTGCTCATGGAAACGGTTTTACCAAATGAAGTTTTAATTTGCCTTTCAATATTGTATTTTTCAAATAGAGGCAAATCCCTGTTTTGGTATAGCTTAACGATATTCGCTTTTTGAGGAGCTATCTCCTGCAGATAGTCCTTTGTTTGATAAAATAGGTCCTCATCATCAACATAAATACCGGTAAAGGTATCGTTGAATATGTCCCTTAGCATAGAGGAAACCTTGTTTACTTCGCCCAAAACTTTAGAAGGGTGGTGGGCAGTAGGGATACGTTTACACATTGCAATCCATTTGTCATGCAAATTTTGTAAATCTTTATCCAGTTCGGCTACTTTTTTGCCTTCGGCTACTGTTCTCACAATAACACCAAAACCTTTTGGTTTGATAGACAGAACCAGTCGTTTTAATCGGTCTTTTTCTTCTTTGGAGTCAATTTTCTGAGAAATTGAAACCCTGTCTGAGAAAGGAACCAGTACAACATATCTTCCGGCCAGTGAAAGCTCTGAGCTTATCCTTGGGCCTTTTGTAGATATGGGTTCTTTAACTACCTGAACCAAAACCGACTGATTGGCGCTCAATACATCTGTAATGGCTCCGTCTTTGTCGATCTCTTTTTCAAAAGGGAAGTTTTTAAGGGTGAAATCTTTTATTTTACCTGCGCTTACAAGTTTTATGAATTTCAAAAGGGAGGGCAAATTAGGCCCCAGGTCGTGATAATGTAAAAAGGCATCTTTTTCAAAGCCTACATTTACAAAGGCGGCATTAAGGCCGGCAACCGGTTTTCTTATTTTGGCTATGAATATATCGCCAACAGAAAACTTGTTTTTATCTTCCTGTTCCTTGTGTAATTCAATTAGTTTTCCATCTTTTAATAAGGCAAAATCTACGGCTTCTGAACTGGATCTGATAATTAATTCCTTGTTCACACTGTACATTTTTATCCGCATGGTTTTAGCTGTCGGTTGTCGGTTATTGGTTGCAGGCATAGTTGTAATGCCGTCAACTGTCAACTCTCAATCATCAACCAATCTCTATACAGATGGATTAAACAATAATTTTTTTACAGGTATAAATTACCCGGCGGCTTTTTAAGATTTTAGGCTGAAAACAGATTTTAAACGAAGTTTAGAGTCTATTGTGTTGTACCTTAAAGTCTTATGTAAAGCCAATATCAATGAACTTAATTCTTAAAAAAGAAAAAGTAGTATTAAACTACTTTTTCTTTTTGTGACGGTTAGCTCTCGCTCTCTTTTTACGTTTGTGAGTCGCTACCTTATGTCTTTTTCTTTTTTTACCACTTGGCATAGTGTTAAGGTTTTGTGATTAATAATTAGTTTACTTTGACTTCAGTATTCATTTTTACTCCGTCAATGAATATTTTTGCTGGTTTAAATGCCGGAATGTTATGTGCAGGGATTTTTATGGTAGTGTTTTTAGAAATGTTTCTACCGGTTTTCTCGGCACGGGTTTTAATAATAAAGCTACCGAAACCTCTAAGATATACATTATCTCCGGTTTCTAGAGAGTTTTTTACTTCTTCCATAAAAGACTCAACTGTTGCTTGTACATCACCTTTTTCAAGACCCAGTTTTTCCGAGATTTTCGCTACGATGTCTGCTTTCGTCATTTTTATTCTTATTTATAAGTATTTAGATATTTTACTTGTCCAAATTTTTGAGTTTGCAAATATATAAATTAAAAAAACAATTATTCAATGTTAATGTATTAAAATTTAATAACATAAACTTTTACTTTTGTTGCCTAATAAGTAATAATGGTTTTTTATAAGTCTTTAATTCAGTGGTATTTACAAAATAAGCGCGATTTGCCGTGGCGAAAAACTGACAATCCGTATTTTATATGGCTCTCAGAAATTATGCTTCAGCAAACCCGCGTAGCACAGGGGTTACCCTATTTTTTGAGCTTTACCGAGGCTTTTCCAACCGTGTTTGATCTGGCAAATGCTCCCGAAGAAAAAGTACTTAAACTATGGCAGGGACTTGGCTACTATTCCCGTGCACGTAACCTGCATGCCACGGCTAAACACGTGGCTTATAATCTTGACGGGAAATTTCCTACTACATATAAAGAGCTTTTAAAGCTAAAGGGGGTGGGCGACTATACCGCTGCAGCCATTGCCTCTATATCATATGGCGAACCGGTACCTGTGGTAGACGGTAATGTGTACAGGGTGTTGTCACGTTATTTTGGTGTTGATACCGATATTTCCTCTACTCAGGCGAAAGCCGAGTTCAGGGAGCTTGCAGGTTCCCAGTTGCCTAAAGATAATGCTGCCGAATTTAATCAGGCAATTATGGAGTTTGGTGCCCTGAAATGTGTTCCTAAAAGTCCTGACTGTGCCAACTGTATTTTTAATGCAAACTGTGTGGCTTATGCTACGGGCAGGGTAGGAGAATTGCCTGTAAAGCTTAAAAAGACAAAAGTTACCCCGCGTTACTTTAATTATCTTATAGTAAAAGATGCCGATGGTAATTCACTAATGCAAAAGCGTACTGCAAAAGGGATATGGCATAACCTGTATGAGTTTCCGCTTTTAGAGACATTAACCGAAGTGCCCGAAAAGGATACGGCACATTTGATAGATACTTTTCCGGGATTTGATTTTCCTGTAGCCGATATAAAATTACTTACGCCCGAAAAAGTAATTCATAAACTTTCGCACCAACACCTGCATATCAGGTTTTGGGAGGTGAAAACCAATAGTGTAGTAAAAAACGCACTTTCTCATAGCGAGTTGAGAGCGCTGCCGGTTCCTGTAGTTATCCATAATTTTATAGATAAGCATTGGGTATAGTAACTAATTTTTAGTATTTTTGAGTAAACACAGTAAAAGCCATGAACGGAACGTTAAATAAAGTTATGCTTATAGGGCACTTGGGAGATGATGTAAAACTGCATTATTTTGAGGGAGGTAACTGCATAGGCAGATTTCCCCTTGCTACAAACGAGGTGTATATAAACAAACAGACTAACGAGAAAATTACTTCTACCGAATGGCACAACCTGGTGGTAAGGAATAAAGCGGCAGAGATTTGCGAAAAATACCTTACCAAAGGAGATAAAATTTATATTGAGGGTCGTATTAAGTCCCGCCAATGGCAGGCTGAAGACGGCAGTACTAAGTATACAACGGAAATTCAGGTTACAGAGTTTACCTTTTTAACCACTAAAAAGGATATTGAAGGCAACAGTGGTGGTAATGTCCCTGCTAAGCCTAATTATAGTAATACACAGGGCAGTAATGAACCTGCAAAAAATGCTGATGCGACACCGCAAAATGTACCGGCTCCTGATGACGACCTTCCGTTCTGATTGTTTAACTAATTTGCATTATTTTGGATCCTGACCCCTCGAGTTACTTTCAAGATTATAACCTGTTAATAGGTGCAGCAGGGATACTTATCCTGCTAATATGTTCCGCTTACATGTCGGGAACAGAAGTAGCCATTTTTTCACTAACACCAAACGATCTTGATAAGATTAATGAAGAGAATCCTAAAAAAGGGAAACTCCTCTCTACTTTGCTTGATAAGCCTAAAAAACTACTGGCTACCATAGTTATTACAAACAATATTTTCAATCTTGCGGTGATTATCTTGTTTTTTAGGTTATCATCTAATTTGTTTGCTAATGTGATTTCGCCCTTTCTTAGATTTGGACTTGAAATACTTTTGGTAACCTTTTGTATGCTGCTATTTGGTGAGGTAATGCCTAAACTATATGCTTCAAGAAACAGTATCCGTTTTTCCCAGCGTATAGCTTATCCTTTATATTTACTGAATATAATACTGTCTCCTATAAGTGTGCCCATGCGTGAGGTAACACTGGCGCTTAACAAGAGGTTTGGGAATAAAAAAACCAACTTTTCTGTAGATCAGCTTTCACAGGCATTAGAGCTTACTGATTATGGTGATGCCACACAGGAGGAACAGAAGATACTTCAGGGTATTGTGTCTTTTGGTAATACCGATGTGAAACAGGTAATGTGTCCGCGTATAGATATATTTGCACTGGAGATAGAGGAAACCTTTCAGGAGATATTTCCTAAAATTATAGATAAGGGCTTTTCCAGAATTCCGGTATATAGTGATAATATAGACCAGATTGAAGGGGTACTTTTCGTAAAGGATCTTATTCCGCATATCGATAAGGACGAATTTAACTGGCAGGAAATAATAAGACCCGCTTTCTTTGTGCCCGAAAACAAAATGCTCGATGATTTATTAAAGGAATTTCAGGTAATGAAAAACCACCTTGCTATTGTGGTAGATGAGTACGGAGGGACATCGGGGCTTATCAGTCTTGAAGATATTCTTGAAGAGATAGTGGGTGACATTAGCGATGAGTTTGACGACGAAGATATTATATACTCTAAAATAGATGATAATAACTATCTTTTTGACGGAAAGATAAGCCTGAAAGATTTTTACAGGATTACCGATGCCAACGAGGAGGAGTTTGATGATGCGAAGGGAGAAGCCGAAACCCTAGGCGGTTTTATTTTAGAGATATCGGGAAATTTTCCTAAAAAAGGACAAAAAATTAGTTTTAATGGCAATATATTTACCGTCGAATCTGTTGATAAGAGAAGGATTAAACAAATTAAGGTTACACTTATATAATGAATACCATTAAAAGATTTTTTGCTTTAGGCATGCTTTTTCCGGCAGTGGCAGTTTTTACATCATGTAGAGAAGATGTAGTGCCTAAGCCCGAAGCTTATTTAAGGCTCGACTATCAGGAAGCTAATTACATGATGTATAATAAAGACTGTGCATTTAATTTTGCAGCTAACTCTAAGGCTACCATAGTCGATAAGGGTAATTGCAATTTAGATATCCGTTATCCTGATATGAAAGCTACGGTTTATCTTACTTATAAGCCTGTAAATAATGATTTGGATAGACTTTTAAGGGATGCCCAGAGGCATACCTATGAGCATGTTATAAAAGCCGACGGTATAAAGGAGCAGCCTTTTATGATTCCTGAGAAAAAACTGTACGGAATGTTTTATCAGGTAGGTGGTGATGCGGCTACAAATGCGCAGTTTTATGTAACCGATAGTGTTAGCCATTTTGTGAGTGGGTCGCTATACTTTTACGTAAAACCTAACTATGATTCGTTAATGCCTGCGGCAAACTATATAAAGAACGATATGCGAACCTTAATGGAGAGCATACAATGGAAATAAAAAAAGCGGCTACTAAGCCGCTTTTTTTATTTATATCGTTTAGAAGAAATTACATTTTGCTTTCTTTCTTAGTTTCAGATGAGCATTTTTTAGCTCTGCCACAACAGCTTTTACCTTCTTTTTTCTCACCAGAAGTGCATGATTTACCATCTGCTTTCTTAGTTGTTTTTTTAGCTTTTTCTTTTTCCTGGTCTACGCTGTAGTAGGCTTTATCTCCCGAAGATTTTACGTCAGATACTTTGTAAGCACCATCGGCAATTCCTTCAACTTTAGTAACCAGTGTTTCAGGAGTTTGTTTTGAAGCGTCAAAAGATACGGTAGCTGTTTTACTTTCAAAATCAACTTTAGCGTCCTGTACACCATCCATACCTGCAAGTTTGCTTTCAATCGTGGCAGCACATCCCTGTGGGCAGGTCATACCATCAATTTTAAAGGTAGTGGTTTCCAAATTAGCAGCTGTTTCGTGAGCTGTTGCTGTAGTATCATTAGTAGTTCCTTCTGCAGGAGCTTCCATGTTGTTTTTGGCATTGTCTTTACAGCTTGCAAAAAGGGCAGCCGTTAGAGCGAAGAATGCAATTTTTTTAATACTATTCATAATGTATACTGTTATAGTTAATAAACTCGTGTAAAAGAGTTTACAAAAATATGAAAAAACTATTGTCGGGTAGTTTTAAATAACGGATTTTTGGGCAAAATAAATTAAAAAACATGCAGTCTAAAAATTTAAAATGGTATTTGCTAATTGTATTAGCATGTGTGTGGGGTAGCTCGTTTATACTCATGAAGCGTGGCCTAGAGGGATTAACTGCTTCCCAAATGGGAGCTTTACGTATTATTTTTTGCGGACTGTTCCTTTTAATAATAGGTTTTAAGAACCTTAAAGCAATTCCGTTAGGTCAGTGGAAGTATATTGCTCTTACTGCACTTGTAGGGACATTTATGCCTGTTTTTCTGTTTGCTGTGGCACAAACCGAAATAAACAGTTCGGTAAGTGCTATACTAAATTCCTTGGTGCCGCTTAATACGCTTGTTATAGGTGCGCTTATATTCGGGTTGCAGTTTCAAAGGAGGCAGTATTTTGGGGTTGTTATAGGCTTGATAGGAAGTATACTGTTGGTGTATAACGGAGCGATGGATAATCCTAATCAAAACTACCTCTATGCCCTGTTTGTTGTTGTGGCTACCGTTTGCTATGCCTTAAACGTAAACCTCATAAAGAAATACCTGTCAGATTTGAGTCCGCTTAGTATTAGTGTAGGTAACTTTTCGGTAATGCTTATTCCGGCTATAATTATATTATTTTGTTCGGGCTTTTCAGATGTTGTGATGAAACCGGAAGCGCAAAAAGCCATGATATATATTGCTATACTTGGCGTAGTAGGTACAGGTATTGCTAATATTGTTTTCTTTAGGCTTATACAAATGTCCTCACCTGTATTTGCATCATCTGTAACTTATTTAATTCCGGTTGTGGCCTGTATATGGGGATTGCTGGATAACGAGTCATTAAGCCTTGCACAGGGCTTTGGGGCACTTATAATTTTAATAGGAGTATATTTCTCTGCGAGGAAATAAGCTTACCATTACACAATAAAAAAGGCTGCCAATCGGCAGCCTTTTTTGTATATCAAAAATCTTTAATGATTATTGGAAATCAGCATCGCTAACACCTTCATTGATTTTAGCTTCAGATACAGTCATTTCTATTTCCATACCAGGACCCATTGTTAAGCCTCTTTTGAATGGAATTTTAATGCCTTTAACTTCTTTATAGTCGCTGTAAGTAGAAGTTTGAGAAGCTTTTTGTCCCATTTGTTCAACTTCTATTACTTCAGCTATCTTTAAGCCTGTTTTAACGTCAAAGTAAAGTGTAGTTTTGTCGTTTTTAACAGCATAAGCATCAGTCCCGTTGAAAGATTCTATTCCTGTTAAAGTGATATCATTATTGTTTAACAGAGAAAGCTCATCAAAAGGAACTGCGCCTTTTCTCATGTCTTCAAGTTGCTCCCCTTCAATAGGCATTTTTTGCCCCTGCTGAATCATGTAACCTTCTTTGTCGTTAACAACCTGTTTCATGATGCTCATGCCCATAGCTGTTAGTTCAAAAGCCATTTTGTGATCTGCGGATGTTTTTACAACCATATCAAGAGTTGTTCCCTGTATAGTACCGCTTGCTTTAGTGTAAAGTGTTTTTACTTCTTTAAGAGCTTTTTCACCACCAATAGCGTTAATGTATCCTTCTACAACAGTTTTAGCAGTTACACCTGCAGGAACCGGTTTGTTAAGTACAGGTTTTGAAGCAGGAGTACCAAACTTGTCGTAGTAGTTAATAGGTATGTTACGGCTTTCAAGTCCCGGTAATACATCGGCAGCTTTACCAACAATAACGATTCTTGAGTTATCAACTTTGAAGTATTTCTGAGCAGCATTTCTGATGTCTTCCGGAGTTACTGCATTAATGTTTTTAATGTAGTTCTCATAGAAATCTTCAGGTAGGTTTTGAGTTTCAGTTCTTAGGGCGTAACCTGCAACTGTAGATGGTTTTTCAATCTGCATTACAAAGTTACCTATGTATTTAGCTTTAGCATTTTTAAGATCTTCCTCGCTTACAAGGTCAGTTCTTATTTTCTTAAGCTCGTTTAGTATCTCGACAACAGCACTATCAGTAACGTTGTTTCTTACAGATGCAGTAGCACGGAAAGAAGTAACACGTTTGTTAGCACCAAGAGAAGAGTAAGAACCATAAGTCCATCCGTGAGCCTCACGAAGGTTAAGGAATAAACGACCTTCGCCACCACCACCAAGAATTTGGTTGGCAAGGATAGCAGCAAAGTAATCTTTGTCGGTCATTTTAAGTGTAGAAACGTTTACTACAGAGATTTCAGACTGTACAGCGTTTGGCATATCAACAAAGTCGATTTGAGTGTACTGAACATCTTTAGGGTCAGTGTAGCTTACATTTGGAGCAACAGCAGGTTTCCATGAACCGAATAGTTTTTCCACCTGTTTTTTAACGTCTTTTACTTTAACATCACCTACTACAACAAGGTAAGCATTACCGGGAACGAAGTAAGTGTTGTAGTTATTAACAACATCGTTAAGAGTAACGTTTTTAAGTGTTTCTTCGCTTACGTACTCACCATTAGGGTGGTTTTTACCGTAGATTAAAAGATCTGTAACTCTTGATGAAACTGCAGGAACGCTTTTCTCATCAGATTTTAGACCTTCAATCATTTTGTCTCTTTGTTTGTCAAACTCTTCCTGAGTGAATACCGGGTTAAGGGCACCGTCTGCCATTAACTCAAGTATTCTGTTAGAGTATTTTGAAAGTCCGCCTCCTGAAGCACCACTTGCCCAGAAGTTGATGTTAGCACCTAAAAAGTCAATTTCTTCATTGAATTTCTCTTTAGATATTTTTTTAGTACCACTACCTATTACAGCACTTAAAAGGTCTGAAACACCTTTTTTGTTTCCTTCAGCATAAGGAGCGTTGTCCATTGTAAGGGTATAAGATACTCTAGGTAATTTGTGGTTTTCCACAACAAGTACTTTTAAACCGTTTTTAAGTTCAAAAGTTTCAGGTTTACCCACGTTTACTGTTGGGGAAGGACCTGGTTGCGGCATTGGTCTGTCTTGAGCCTGCATTGAAGTCACTGATAAAAACAAGCCGGCTAATATATATATAACTTTTTTCATGATGTTTCTGTATGCTTAGTTTTGTGCTTTATCTGTAGCTGGAACGTAATCAAGAATTAATCTTTGGTTAGGGTTAAGGTATTTTTTAGCCACTTCCCTGATTTCTTCTCTTGTAATGCTTTGGTAAATACTGTTTTCAGTATTGATAAGGTTAACATCACCGTAAAGAAGGTAGTAAGTTGCAAGATTTTCTGCTACACCCTCTATACTTGAGTTGCTGTTAACATACTGACTTTCGTACTGGTTTTTAAGTTTTTGCATTTCGTTCTCAGAGATAAGCTCAGTTTGAAGCTTTACGATTTCTTTGTCTGCTTCAGTAATAAGTTCTTCAGCAGTGTGTCCCTGCATTGGGATACCGTAAATGATATAAGAACCGTAGTCTTCCTGATTGTAGCTGAAAGCACCCATTTGAAGTGCCATTTTCTCTTCGTCTACAATTCTTTTGTACATTCTTGAGCTCTTACCACCACTTAAAAGTGTAGAGATCATGTCAAGCACTCTTGCATCTCTTGTTTTCATAGAAGGAGTCCTGTAAGCAGCAACAACCATTGGTAATTGGATGTTAGGATCTTCATATGTTGCATGGATAGTTTCTGTAATAGGAGCTTCCTCAAAATGTTTATGGGTAATAGGTGTTCCTTTAGGGATAGCGCTAAAATACTTGTCAATCCACTTTTTAGTTTGGTTGATGTCAAGGTCACCTGCTACAACTAAAACAGCATTGTTAGGGATGTAGAATTTTTTGTTGAAAGCCTGGAACTCTTCAAGAGTTGCGGCATCAAGGTGATCCATAGAACCTATAGTTGCCCACTGGTAAGGGTGAACTTTAAACAGGTTCTTTTTAACCTGTGCGATAAGGTTACCGTAAGGTTGGTTGTCTACACGTAGTCTTTTTTCCTCTTTTACAACCTCGTTTTGAGTATCAACACCAATTTGGTTGATTACCGGGTGCATTAACCTTTCAGATTCCATCCAAATGGCAAGTTCAAGGTTGTTAGAAGGGAAAACTTCGTAGTAATACGTTCTGTCGTCAGAAGTGTTAGCATTGTTGTTACCGCCGTTTGCAGTAACTATTTTAAACCATTCGCCACGGGCGATGTTTTCTGTACCTTCAAATAAAAGGTGTTCGAAAAAGTGAGCAAATCCTGTTCTCTCAGGGTTTTCGTCCTTAGAACCTACATGATACATAACTGATGTAACGATAACAGGAGCTGATTTGTCCTGATGTAGGATTACATGCAGACCGTTGTCCAGATCGTATTCCTCAAATGCTACTTTTTGGGCCGAAGCTACTCCGCTAAGCATAAGAAGTGAACCCAAAGCCATTAAAGATTTTTTCATAAAAATTAATAATATTTTTGATTTTGCTAATTGGTATGCAATTTCGGTAATTTGTTACAATAAATGTTTATTTTTTTTTATTATTGATAATTAGGAGGTTATAAATATGATTTTTAACTTTCTTTTTTTGTGCTAACCTGTTGTGTGATAAATATTAAGTCGTATATTTGCAAACTTAAAAAAATAATTAAACCATATTGTTATGTACGCAATCGTAGAGATAGCAGGGCAGCAATTTAAAGTTAGCAAAGACCAAAAGGTTTATGTTCACCGTCTTGAAGGTAAAGAAGGAGATGCAATTTCATTTGCAAAAGTTCTTTTACTTGATGACAACGGAACAGTTACCCTTGGCGCCCCGGCTATAGAAGGTGCTTCAGTTGAAGCCAAAGTGTTACAACACTTAAAAGGAGACAAAGTAATCGTTTTCAAAAAGAAAAGAAGAAAAGGTTACAAAGTTAAAAACGGTCACCGTCAATCATTAACACAAATTGTAATTTCAGGAATTACAGCTGGTGGTACTAAGAAAAAGGCGACTAAAAAAGCGGAAGCTACAGAAGAATAATTAACAATTAAAAACTAAAACATCATGGCTCACAAGAAAGGTGTCGGTAGTTCCAAGAACGGTAGAGAATCAGAGTCGAAACGTCTAGGCGTTAAGATTTATGGTGGACAGGCTGCTATTGCCGGTAACATTATCGTTAGACAAAGAGGTTCTAAACACAACCCGGGTGAAAACGTTTACATGGGTAAAGATCATACTTTACATGCTAAAGTTGACGGTGTTGTTAAGTTCCAGAAAAAAGCTAACAACAAATCTTTTGTTTCTATAGTTCCATTTGAAGCTTAAGAATTTGCAACAATACAAAAGCCCACTCATTGAGTGGGCTTTTTGTTTTTAGGCCCCTATAACATTATTAATTATCTGTTTCCACTTCTTGGCCAGTATCAGCTCATCTGCAAGCTGCATAGAAACATTTGCATTATAAAACTCCAGTGCTGCCGGTTGCTCACTATTATTTGCCGGTTGCAGTTCCAGTACCAGTCTGTTAATACGGTCTGACTTTTCCCTGCTGTCAGGAGTGGTAACCCTACATTCTTTAATTTTATTTAAATCAATATGTTCTATTGTGTGTGCATTACTGTCGCCTTTTAAAAAGAACAGCATATGGTTTTGAGAGTCTATACCAATAGCGGCATGTATCCAAACATCCTGTTGGTTTATTTTACATGATTTTTCTGTGGCATAATCACTTAATGCTCCCAGTGTTTTTTTATATTTTTTATTACTGCTGTTATATGCTATTGCTATAGGTATAATGCATACTAAAAGTAATACACCACCTATTATTGCTGTACCTAAGTCCATTTTTTTTGAATTGTTATATGTTTATAATGAGTTAGCCATGCAGTTTTTGCTGCCGGCCTGTAAAAGTTTTAGCCAAAAAGATGGCTGCTGTAAAATGGCTTAGGTATTTACAAGAAAAAATGGAAAGGGTAAATAATATCTGTAGAAGTGAAGCGGAGTAATGAATCTCCGTTATTGAACAGGTATTGTGAATAGTTATCCTGAATAAACCAGGTTATGGCTTTAAGGCTGTTAGTTATACTGTAAAACGGTACATCGGCCTTTTTTGCATCAGTTTCTAAAAGCTTAGTTTCGCTTGTAGCCGAGTGTAAAGAAGACTTAAAGTCGGTTTTAATAAAAAATACCTGTTCCTTGGACTTTACTATGTTAGTATTAAAGTCGGGAGTATGATTGCCCGATATACCTGTTGCTAACAGATATATAAGAGCAATTAAGGATAATGATATTTTTTTGAAACTTTCTTTCACGGGTGCAAATATACTTTATTTAAGTATAAGTGGTTTTATTTTAATGCTTTAAGGATGTCTAAAAAATCTTCGCGGTATATTTCGCGCGCACCCAGGCTTGCAAGGTGGTCGTTGTATACCTGGCAGTCTAAAAGCAAATACCCTGCCATTTCCAGTTGTTTTACTAAGGCTATAAAAGCTATCTTACTGGCATTGGATGCTTTAGAGAACATACTTTCGCCACAAAATATATGACCAAGATCTATACCATATAATCCGCCTACGAGTTTATCATCCTGCCAAACTTCTACTGATTTTGCCTTACCTAATCTGTTAAGCTCGCAATAAGCTTCTACCATTTCGGGGGTAATCCATGTGCCGGGCTGGCCGTCACGTTTTATGTTGCGGCAGTTAGTAATTACATCTCTAAAAGCGGTATTGAAGGTGACTTTAAAAATCCCCCTGTTTATAATATTACGCATGCTTTTGGATACCTTGAGTTCATTGGGGAATAATACCATTCTTTCGGGTGGTGACCACCATAGTATGGGTTCATCGTCTTCAAACCAAGGGAATATACCATTGTGGTAGGCAAGTAATAGTCTTTCTGGAGAGAGGTCGCCGCCTATTGCTACAATGCCTTCGGGTGAGGCTTGCTGGGCAGGAGGGAAGTAAAGGTCTCGGGAAAGATAATACATAGATTAATGCACTTTGTTTGAATGGTCAAAGGTACGCATTTACTAATTTTGATAAAAAATTAAGCACTCATTAATAAATCAGGCTCTTTCTCTATTTGTTTGATAAAGTAGGAAGGTTTAATGCCTGTTTGGGAAAAGAAAGCATCTGAAAAACTTCGCGGATTGCTAAACCCAAGTTCTTCTGCAAGTGCTTTTATGGTATACCTGCGGTGAGTAGGGCTGTTTTTTAATAATGATACAGCGTGATTTACCCTTAACTCATTAAGATAGGAGTTAAAGTTTTTACCTTTATAATGGTTTATTACTTTAGACAGATAGGTGGTATTTGTGTCAAGCTCTTCTGCCAATGCCGACTGTGTCAAGCCAATACTGAGATAATCTTCTTCGTGCTCAAAAATTTCCAGTCCTTTCAGGATTTTGAAAACAATATCCTTATTAATATCCAGCTCATCGGTAATAACCTTTGTTATTTGAACAGGTTCTTCCGGTTGTTTTTTACGCTCACTGGTTTTGGCAATGAGCTCTTCATACTTTTGTTTGTAAACTTTTTGTTTTTTATAGTTAGCAATAAGCATATAGGTTATTATCAATATGATAATACTACCCAAACCATATATTGTATAGCTTATTATTTTGTTTCGTTTAAGTGTTTTTTCAAGATTATCTTTAGAAGCAACCAGTTCGGCAGTATCATACTCTTTGTGTATAGTAGAGATAAGCTCTTTATAGTTTTTCTCCAGTATCTTATCGGCATCCAGTAATCGGTTGGTATACAATAACTGGTTTTCGAGGTCGCCTTTCTCTTTATAGTAATCGATAAAGATCTCGTAGGTTTTTCTTAATTCGATATTGGCATAATGATGTTTTTGTAATATGGAGTCTACCTTCTGTAGGTAGTTTATACCTGTTTCTTCTTGATTAAGCTTAATGTAACTTTTGCCCAGATACATATCATTAATTGCAATATTTACAAAATCATTGTTCTTGGTGACTTCGGGAAGTGATTTTAATAAATACTTTGTGGCTTCATTGTAATTTTGTTTAGCAAACTGATTTATACCTTCAGATTGAAGAAAGTAATTGTGGATTACTTTATAAGCAGGGTCCTTACTATCTGTTAGTCCTATCCTGTTGGTTTCGCTACATTTTTCATATTGACCGAGTTTAAAATATGATTGTCCGGTAGAGCAAAGTGTATGAAGATAGCCCAGCTTGTTATTATGTCCTTCCCTTTTTTTGTAAAAATCTTTACAACTGGTGAACAGCTCTAAAGCTTCCTGATAATTGCCTAAATAATATTTGATGTTCGCTATCCCATATTTGATTTTGTATTGGGTATATGGATCATTTGTTTCATTAATGTATTTGTCTGCCTGCAAATAATTATCCAGAGATTTTTGGTAGTTTTTAGAGATATAGTATATAACCGCCCTGTCAAGATATGCATGGCCTATTTCTTCATCTTCTTTTAATGCGTTTGCCAGTTTTAAAATGCTGTCAGTGTATTGTAGTGCTGGTGCTTGTGGTTTTCTGTTTAAAAGGCTTCTATATCCGGCAATAAGGTTTTTGGTGTCAAATTCTTTTTTGGCCTTCTCAATATAGGTGTTTATATACAGGTTTATGGTTGCACTGTCTAAATCGTGATTGTCAATACGGTCTGACAATTCGTCGTAGCTTTTTTCAGAAAGTGAATCGGGGATTTTGAATCCCTGTTGTGCTATTGCTAAAAAATTCCATAGTAGAAAAATAAATAGGTAAGGAAATTTCATGATCAGTTGTGTCTTTTTAGGTTTTTTAAAAAGACATAATTAGTTTGTTATGGGGTTTAAACAATGTATTCCCTGCAAAAATACATTTTTTTGAAAATGAAAAAAGTTAAATTTTCATTATTGATAATCAGTTCATTAAAGAATTTGCAGCTGCAGATTTATAAATCTGCATAACAACCTTTTGCAAGCCTTTTTCATCTCCCATAGTTTTGCCCTGTATCGATACCAAAGTAAAAAGTTTACTGCCCGGGAAGTAAACAAAGAAATAAAACAATTTATCTATGAAAAAGTTTTCTTTGTTTATGGCAGCTACATTATTCCTTATGATAGGATGTAGTAGTGACGAATATAATACAGAATTAAATCAGGAAAGTTCAAAACTTATACTAAAAAAAGAAAATACCAATTACATCGTTTCTGTAAACGGTGAAATAGTAAACCAATACATGTCACAATATGCAGGAGGTGAATATTCAAAATATGAGGTTTTTGAAAATGTGACTATGATATCAAGATCTAACCTTGATTATAGAGTTTTGGAAGGTAGTGGTACTGCGTATGTTGATGAAGTTAAGATTGATGCGAGCTTAAATTCGCCAGAGTCATATGTAGCATCATTACCATTTAGTAGTGTGGCGACTCAAAAAGTAATGTCTTTTTTGAGTCAGAAAGTGAGTTATGATGATGACACCGTATTGTTAATTCAGGTTTTTACAGATAGTATTAGGGCTAATACTGATTTGGATGAAAATGAAAAGAATATAATTATGAGGGCAGCCCAGTTGTCTTTATGTAAATATAACATTGACGGAGAAGATCCAGAATGGAATAAGACAAGAACTGTTGTGGCTTCTGCTTTATCTGGGGGGCTTGATAGCCCTGCACAGGCAGTATTAAATGCGGCTGTAGTAACGGCGCTTACATTGTAGTAATAGTTTAGTTTTTGGTAGAAGATTAATCACCATGCTTTTGGTTGCCCTGCTTCCACACCTGATAATATACTTAAGGGCAGGAACTAAAAGCACTTTACTAAAGGGATGATTATTTACTGTTATTTGATGTATTGAGTATAGAATTTTGTTCATAATGTTCCTTGGTTTTCCTGTTCCACATCTAATAATATACTTAAAGCAGGAGACTAAGGTTTTAAAGTTAGTAAAGGGAATCAGTTATATACAGTTTACACAGCCGCATATTGTTTTTAAGTCCTTTGCCTCCACACCTGATAATATACTTAAAGGTGAAGGCTTAAAAATAAAATTATTTATAAGTAGGCTTATGGTTAATACAAACGGTATGCTATTTAATGTTTTAGGTTCTACGTTTCTAAATTAGAAACAGGTTAAGGTTATTATTTAGTTTGTTAAAAGGGGTTTTACGTCCGTTGTATTTAACTGTTAAGCTATAAGTTTTTAAGTTTCCTGCCTCCACACCTTTTAATATTCTTAGAGGCAGGACTTAGAAACAAATTAAAATTGCACACTTAGTTAGGTCAGACTGCTGTTTAGTGTTTAAAAAAATTGCTATGAAAATTATATCCGGTAATTATTATTAGGCGTTCTTACCTCACACCTTTTTCCATATCTGCTTAAGACATCCTTAAGGTAGGGGAGTTTAAAATAGTGTTATTGGGTTGTTGTAAAAAGAGAGTTGTCTTTTTCAACACAAAAGCTCCGAAGTGATTCGGGGCTTTATTTTTTTAATAAGCTACAATACTAATCAGGATATGTCGTTAGTTAATAACCTACAATTTTTTTATATGTTTAGTCGCCTTTTAATTTACTTTGTGGTTTTAATGCCTACATTTTTGTATTCTCAAAGTCCTAAAAGAGATATTATTCACTTACAGGATGTCGTTGTTGAAAAAGATGTAAAAAAACCTAAAGTAAAAAAAGTAAAATGTGGTAACTTTAAACAGGTTTATGTAAATAGTAACCTATATTTTACTGAAGATCCTGTTTTTTATTTAACAGATAGTTTGCCGGAAGGTACTATACAGGGGATTAAACTTTTTTTTAAAGAAATAGCTCATATCATCGAATTAAATGGACGAGATTACAGTACATTTAAAGTTAATAAAACAGAGTTTGAAGTTACGCTGTATGAGGTTAATGATGATTATAGTGTTGGTGAGAAGGTGAATAGTGAACCTATGTTAATAGCGCTTGAGGAGTGTACGAATGATAGGTTAAAAAAAGTTGAGTTAGATTTATCAAAATACAATTATAAAACTAATAAGTTTTTTATATCTGTAAAAAAGCTTACAGATACTTCCTGTAGGGATTGCTACTATTATGCACCTGTAAATTATATAGCTAAAGACGGGTACTGTCGTTACTTAAAAGCGGAAGAGAATAATATATACAAAAAGAAGCAAGGTTTTTCTAATGGCTTGCAGTTAGAAGTAAAAACACTTACAAGTGATTATTAAAAAAGCCCTCATAAAGAGGGCTTTTTTAGTTTTATTAGAACGGAAGATCGTCGTGGTCTTCTTCTTTGTAGTTTGTTGCAGGCTCAAAAGAGTCATATGAGTTTGGACCCGGTTGCGGAGGCATTTGTTGTGAAGGTGCTGCCGGTTGCAGTTTTTCAATTCTCCAACCCTGAATAGAGTTAAAGTATTTGGTTTCACCCTGTGGGTTAACCCACTCCCTGCCTCTAAGGTTAATGGAAACTCTAACAGGCTCTCCTACGGTATAGCTGTTAAGTAAATCACACTTGTCCTGAGTGAATTCAACCAGAATATGCTGCGGGTATTGCTCTTCAGTTGTAACTACCAATTCTCTTTTTCTAAATCCGTTGCTTCCAAAAGATTTAGTTTCATCAATCATTTTAATTCTTCCTGTAACTTCCATGTTCAAATTGTTATTTTATTGTTTTACTGCTACGGGGCAGTCAATCGTGTTATTTTCTTGTTGCTAAAAGTAATTTCCAGGCTGTGGCTACCTCATTGTTATCAAGGTGTTCCTTTGCTTTAAGGAATTTTTTAGTGTCGTCATCGGCGCTTAAAACAGCTTTTGCTTCAAATGACTCTTCTACAAAGGTATCAATTTCTTCTTCGGTAGGCAAAGTTTCAACATTGCCCAGCTTGCCAAGGTCGTTTCCGTTAAAAACAGTGCTTTCCTTTACAAAATCAGGTATGGCATCTACACCAATTCCAAGTGTTGTAAGTGGTTTTTCTACTTCAAAAAGGCCTGCATTGGCACGGCTGTACCAATTACCACCCATACGGGAAACCAAATCGATTTTATTTTGGTCAATAGCTCCGTTTTCATCCAGTATACTTTCATCTACGTGTAGTTTTACCACCTCACATATTACAAGGTTGCCGGCACCACCATCATTTCCCAGTGCTATAATATCGTTTACCTTACATTCAAACTGTACAGGCGATTCTTTTACGCGGAATGGCTTAACAATGTCTGACGGCTGCATGGTAAGCCCCGACTTAATAAACTCGTTAACTCCGTCACCATATTCGGTACTCGACAGTGAAGCCTGCTGTACAATTGCATAATTCACTATGTTGATAACCACCTCTCGGTTAAGTTCAGCATTAATAAGCGTATGCTTTACTGTATTATTCCTAACCCTGCGTGCCGGCGAAAACACCAGTATTGGGGGATTAGAGCTAAATACATTAAAAAAACTGAACGGAGAAAGGTTTGGGGTTCCGTCTTTATCAATTGTGCTGGCAAAAGCTATTGGCCTTGGGCCTACGGCTCCCTGGAGGTAGCCCTGTAACTTTGCTGCAGGTATTTCTTTTGGATCTATACTAAGCATTGCAAAAATTGTGTTTTATGCAAAGATAAATTTTCCTGACTACTTAAACCATTTTACCAAAGCAGAGTTAATAACAAAATAATAAACGGTGCTTTGTACCGTTATTACTGCCCGCACTTATACCATATTTAGTATCTTTAGGCCACAAATACCATTGTATGCAGTTTTCTAATAACAGGAATTTTACCCGCGGATTTATTATTCTGGCATCTTTTTTAATAGTTATTCTTATAGTATGGAATACCTATTATCTTTTCCAGATTTTTAAGAATGAAGAGAGAAATAAGGTTGAATTATGGGCGATGGGAACAAAAGCTATTAATGATGAGAGCCTTAAAGATGCCGGACTTGAGTTAACTTTGCGTGTTATAAGGAGTAATAATACAATACCTGTATTTAAAACAGATAAGGAAAATAACATACTCGACAGCAATAATATTTCGCCTGAGATATTAAAAGATTCTGTGAAATTACAGAATTACTTTGAAGAAATTAAAAAGGAAAATCAGCCTATAAAAATTATGATAACCGACGGGGAGTATCAGTATATTTATTATGGTAGTTCGCCGTTGCTGGATCAGCTTAAATACTTCCCAATAGCACTTATTTTGATTATAGTTTTGTTTGGGGCGCTTGTTTTTAATTTTTACAGGGCATCAAAAATGGCTACTCAAAACAAATTATGGGCGGGTATGGCAAAAGAGACTGCCCATCAAATAGGTACACCGCTTTCATCTCTGTTAGGCTGGGTAGAGATTATGAAGATTGATAACGTGGATGAGACTACCGTGGCCGAAGTGGAAAAGGATGTGAGCCGACTGCAGACTATTGCTAACCGTTTCTCAAAAATAGGATCAGAACCGGTGCTTGAAAAACTGGATATTGTAGCTGAGACCGAACATTCGTTTGAATACCTAAGGTCGCGAACCTCTAATCAGGTAGAGTTTTTATTTAAGGCGCCTACACATCCTGTTTACGTAATGCTTAACCGGGAACTGCACAGCTGGACTGTGGAAAATCTTGTTAAAAATGCAGTGGATGCCATGAAAGGTAAGGGTTCGCTTAAAGTGATACTGGAAGATACCGGTGAACTGGTTAAAATTCAGGTGACAGATACCGGTAAAGGAATTGCGAAAAATCAGTTTAAAAAGGTTTTTGAACCGGGCTTTACCACTAAAAAAAGAGGCTGGGGGTTAGGACTATCCTTAACCAAACGTATAGTTGAGGAGTATCATAAAGGGAAAATTAAGGTAAAAGAGTCTGAAATTGGGGTAGGCACCACTATGCAGGCCAGTTACCGCAAGGCATAAAAAAAGGCACTTTTTAAAAAGTGCCTTTTCTATTTTTTAAAGGTTGGCATTTATAGCATTTGCCAGTTCTTCAAATTCTTCTTTTTCAAGTTTTACTTTTTTGGTAAAACGCATTTCATCCATTTCGTTTAACGGGATAAGGTGTACATGTACATGAGGTACTTCAAGGCCTACAACTGCAACACCTACACGCTTACAGGTTACTGTTTTTTCAAGCGCTTTTGCCACTTTTCTTGAGAACTTCATAAGTTCAAGGTAGTGGTCTTCTTCCATATCAAAAATTTTGTTTATTTCCTGCTTAGGTATGCAAAGGGTATGTCCTTTAGCGTTTGGATTTACATCCAGAAAAGCAAGAAATTTGTCGTCTTCGGCTACTTTATATGCCGGGATTTCTCCGTTTACGATTTTAGTGAATATGGAACTCATAGCGATAAGTTTATTAGTTATTCTCTTGTAATTTCAAGTACTTCGAACTGAAGTGTCCCGTTTGGAACTTTAATTTCAGCAACTTCTCCCACTGATTTTCCTAAAAGCCCTTTACCAATAGGTGAGGTAACCGATATTTTTCCTGTTTTCAGGTCGGCTTCGCTTTCTGCTACCAGTGTATATTTCATTTCCATGCCATTGGCCTGGTTCTTAATTTTTACTGTAGAAAGTACTAGTGCTTTAGACAGGTCAAGCTGAGATTCATCTATAAGGCGTGCATTAGCAACAAGTTCTTCCATTTTAGCTATTTTCATTTCAAGTAGTCCCTGTGCTTCCTTCGCAGCATCATATTCTGCGTTTTCCGAAAGGTCTCCTTTATCACGTGCTTCGGCGATAGCCTGAGAGGCTTTAGGTCTTTCTATAGCTTTAAGGTGATCTAACTCATCCCTTAATTTTTTTAATCCTTCTGCTGTGTAGTAAGATACTGTACTCATAACTTCATCGTTTATATAAATAGAAAAAATCCCATCAGGACGGGATTTTTCATATCGCAAAGATACTATTTTTTTTGTTACGTCAATTTTTAAATTCGCGCTAATGCGTTTGTCAAAGTTAAATAAATTAAATTTGTTTCATAATTATACAGCAAAAATTTATCAAAATGAGAAAATATCTGTTACTGCTGCTTGCAGTTGCTTTTTTATCATCCTGCAGTAAGGACGACTATAATAATAACAACAGGTACCTGCCTAATTATGCTTTTTCTATAAATATAGACATGAGCCTGCCGCTATATTCACAGCTGCAATACACGAGCAACCCCGTTTACATAGGTCAGGCAGGAATAGGTATTAGGGGGATTATAGTAATGAACACAGGGGGTGGTTATACGGCTTTTGAAGCGAGTTGCCCTAATCAGGAGTTGAGCTCATGCTCTACGCTCGAAATTAATGGGGTTAACGCCGTTTGTCCTTGTGACGATGTAGAGTATAACCTGTTTACAGGTCTTGCGACAAGTGAGGTGGAGTTTCCTTTAAAACCTTACAGGGTAGAGATTGTAAGTGCAAATATTATAAGGGTATACAATTAATGCCCGTTATAATTATTATAACATCTATTGCTGCGCCAATACAGATTGTGTTTGACCTGTCCCGAAGTATAGATTTACACAAATTATCTACCATACAAACAAACGAAGAAGCTATTGCCGGAAAAACTTCAGGGCTTATTGGGGAGGGGGAAAGTGTAACATGGAGATCCAAGCATTTTGGATTTTATCAAATACTTACTTCCAAGATTACTTTTTTTGACCATCCTAATAAGTTTACTGATGAGATGGTTGCCGGAGCTTTTAAGAGTTTTATACATCATCATTATTTTGAGGAAAAGGACGGTGTAACTGTCATGACCGATGTGTTTGATTATAAAAGTCCGTTAGGTTTACTAGGTAAAATAGCAGATGCGCTGTTTTTAAAACAATATATGAAGCGGTTACTGGAAAAGCGAAACCAAACAATAAAAGAGTTTGCCGAAGACAGTGCAAAGCATAAAAAAATCCTGACGCTATAAACGTCAGGATTTTTTATTGATTAACTATACTCGAAATTAGAATTTTAATGTTGCACCAAGCAAGAAGTTAATACCTGCCTGTGGATAAAATCCGGCACCTTCTCTGGTTATAATGCTTCCCGGAGTAGTGTAGTCATCATCATAAGTGTAAAAGTATCCGTTTGATTCGTATTCTACGTCAAATATGTTGTTTACAAGTCCGCTTAATACAATCGACTTAAATATTTTGTTTGTTTTAAACTCGTAAGATATATTAAGGTCGTTAGTAAAGTAACTGTCCAGTTTGGAAGAGTCAGAATCTATGTTGCCCATATACTGTTCTCCTACGAATTTTGAAAGTAACGACACCTGCATGTTTTTTACAGGTAGTACTGTGATGGCATTGCCTGCAATAACATTTGGAGAGAATGCAATATTGGTGTTTCCTAAGTTTTGCAGTACACCGTCTCTCTGGAAATAAAAATCAATGTTTTTGTTAGTACTTACTGCTACATTAGGACGAAGTATAAAATGTTTAGTGATGTAAAGCGTAGCGTCTGCCTCAATACCTAAACGATAGCTGTCGCCACTGTTGGTGTAAACAGGCGCTCCTACATCGTTAAGCGCTCCGGTTAATACAAGCTGGTCTTTATAACGCATATAGTAGCCGTTTATGTTGATTCGGGTTTTTGGGGTAGTGTATCTCCATCCCAGTTCAAAGTCGTTAAGGGTTTCCGGTTTAGAGCTGCCATTTTCATAGTCATCTCTTCTTGGTTCCCTGTTTGCTCTGGCATAAGAGAAATAAATATTGTTTTGGTTGTTTAAAGTATAGGTAAGTCCCGCTTTTGGGTTAAAAAAGTTGAAGGTATCATCTACAGGATCTGCAAGAACACCATCGGCTTCATAATGAACCCTTCTGTACTGCATATCACCAAACAGGTTTAGTTTTTGTGTAAGTTGCCAGTTCGCTTTGGCAAACATATTAAAGTCGGTTTTAACAGCAGTATCATCATAATAATGATCTCTTATCTGACTTTGTGAAGCATAACGTGCCCAGATGATTTCACCAAAATGATCTCCTTCATACTTGTTCCATGCACCACCCACAATTACATTCCAGTCTTCGTTTTTATAGTTAGCCGAGAATGTTGTTCCGAAAAAGTCATTATCTAACCATTTTCTTCTAACAAGGTCGGTAGTATTGATGGTTTCACCGCCTAAGGTTATTTCCTGTAATCCATAATCGGAAAAATCAGCATCCTGACGGTATTGCTCATAATACCCTTCACCTTTAGTGTAGTGCAGGGCTATGTTTGTATTCCAGTTGTCAGATAGTTTTTCGCTCCAGTGTAACTGGTAATGATCCTGCTGATAGTTGTCGGTTTCATTATCGTAAAAACGGGTCACACCATTTTCATCTACATACTCACCGGCACTGTTATAGGTTCTGTTGTTTTCCAGTTTGTCAGGGTCTTCCAGTCCGTTCCAGGCTTGGTAGGTTTTTTCTTTTCCGCCAAAAACAAGGGCTTTAATTAAGGTTGTTTTACCTACATAAGTACCCTGTAGGAAATAAGACTTTAAATCAGAAGAAGCGCGGTCTATATAGCCTTCAGATTTGATGTTTGACAAACGCCCTGCCAGTTCGAAATGATCGTTCATCAGTCCGGTACTGAATTTTACGGTGTGTTTTCTTGAATTGAAACTACCGAATGAGTTAGATATTTCTCCGCTTGATTTTTTAGAGAAGGCATCTGTAAGCAGGTTAAGGCTTGCGCCAAAAGCACCAGCACCGTTTGTGGAAGTACCCACACCACGTTGTAACTGAATGTTCTCAGTAGAAGAGGCGAAGTCGCCCATGTTTACCCAAAATGATCCCTGAGATTCGGCATCGTTATAAGGTATACCGTTTACGGTAACATTAATACGTGTAGCGTCAGACCCTCTTACGCGCATAGAGGTGTAGCCTATACCGGCTCCGGCATCGGTAGTTGTAACTACCGAAGGAAGGAAGTTTAAAAGTACAGGGATGTCCTGGCCCAAATTACGTGGGGCAAGTTCTTCTTTGCTTACATTGGTAAAAGTGACAGGAGTTTTTTTGTCTACTCTTACTGCCGATACAAGTACCTCGTCCAGTTTGTATTTGTCGGCATCTGTTTTGGTAGTGTCCTGAACAGTGTTGTTGTCCTGAGCATTTGCGGTAAAGGCAAAAAGTCCCAGTGCCAGTGCCAGCGGTTTCCTAACCGATTTGAATTGACTTGTAATGAATAAAGTTTTCATTCGTAAAAAAGGTTTACGAATAAAAGGGGTAATTATTCTGTTAGTGTTAAATTGATTTTATGGCGGCAAATCGCTGTTATAGTGCTTTTTGCCTTTCCCTTGGCAGCATTACCTGCCCAGGTTCTTTGGGTATAATCTCAGCCCTTTTAGAGCACCCCTTTGAGACGGCGCAAAAGTAATAAAAAAATACGGTAAGCCTCATTACATTTTAAAATATTAAAACTATGTGTAATGTTTTGGTATTTAAGTAATTAGAAAAGGTGTATTTAATACTTAATAGTCAAACTTTCGGCGAGACTGTTTTTTTTCTGCCTGACGGCGTTTGTTTTCCAGCCGTTTTTTAATCACAGCTTTTGGTATTTTAGTAGCAATACGCGGTTTGTCCTGTTGTAATGCAGTTTCTATAAGTTCTATAAAACGTTTTGTTACCAGTTGTTTGTTACGTATCTGGCTACGGTCTTCATCGCACTGTAGTATAAGTGTACCTTTAGTATTAAGTCGTGGAGCCAGTTTATCGTTAAGTAGTTCTTTTTCCTCTTCGGTAAAAGCCTTTGAGTTATTAAGATCAAAATTAAGAATTACCTTAGAGGACACCTTGTTTACATTTTGCCCTCCGGCCCCACTGCTTCTTACAGCTTTATATTCGGTTTCGTTTAGTAATTGTTGTTTATTCATATTCGTGTTTCCGAAAAAAAATCGGAATAAGCTTATTAATGATTAGGCTGATGGGAGGCCTTTAGTAAATCGTTTACGTTTTTTACGGGGTTAAAAGTGTCCAGGGGTACTTCGGTAAATACGGTTATCCATCCTGCCATTGCACCATTCCATAACCCCGGCAGTTCGTATGATTTTACATCGTGTCCCATCCTGTTTTTGGTTACTATAAATCCGGTATCGGGATCAGTATATTCCCTAAGGTCAAAGTATTCGCCTTGGTAGTTTTTAAGTCCGCAAACCAAATCTACCGGGTTAAAATGGGTAGAGTTAGAGAAAATATCGTTCTGGCTTTTGTTCTCTAAGTCTATTTGTGAACTTTCTACAATTTGTAATGACAGTTTTCCGTCTTTAGAAACAACCCAAAACGGACCACCGCCTGGTTCGCCTTCGTTTTTAACCATACCGCATATTCTTATAGGCCTGTTTAATAACTCAGTAAGGAACTCTATTTTATGCTCACAGGTGTACTTATTTACATCGGGAGGGATATTAAGGAAAAGTCCGTTTTTAGCAAAATCGAATATTTCATCAATTTCACTAGGAGGAACATTTCCTTTTTCAATTTTTTTAAGGTAGCCAAATACTTTTTCCTGTAGTTCCAGCAGTATACCAGCCAGTGCTTTTTTATACAGGGAAATGGTTTTTATGTTGTTATGGCTAACGTTATCTATGTTTTTAATGAATACCACATCGCTTTGCAGCTGGTTAAGGTTTTCTATAAGTGCGCCATGACCGCCCGGCCTGAAAAACAGTTTGCCGTCATTATCCCTAAACGGCTTATTCTTCATATCTACCGCCAGCGTATCTGTTTGTTTGTGCTGGTAAGAGAAATCAATATCAATATCAATACCTGATTGCTTTTCGATATCTTCCTTAACCTCTTTAATACAGTCTATAAATCCGTCAAGATGTTCCTGTGATATGGTGAAATGTACATGTGCCTTACCGTTCGAATGCGCATAAGAGACGCTTTCCTTTAAATGCTCGTATACAGGTGTGGCGGTAAATCCGTCATATTGATGAAAAGGAAGTATGCCTTTCGGTTTATTGGCAAAGTCAAACTTTTCGTTGGTAAGAAGAGTTTTTATAAAGTTGTAATAACGCTCATCTTTGGTCCATTCGCTATACTCCGGATGCTTTTTTGATTCTTCCAGTACCTCTTTAAAAAAAGGAAACTTATCGGCGCCAATGAGGAAAACCTTTAGAGCCTCATCTCTTCTTTTATTGATGTAGGCGTTAACCGTATCGTTTACAGGGTCAAAATTAAGCAGGAACTCATTAAGGAATTTAAACATCCTGGTTGCTGCCCCCGATGCCGGAATAAATTTTTTAAGAGTAAGGTCATTGCGTTTTTCATCAAAAAGAGAAGCGTATTCCTGAGCCTTTTTTTTATCCAGAGGTTTAATACCGTCTTTAATGGTAGCAGGCCTGTCTAAAACAACTTTGTTTATTCCTTTTTTAAAGGTATTTAGTTGTGATTTTATTTTAGCCGTTGTAATTCCTAAGTCGTATATCTGACTAAAGTCGTTATAGGTAAATCCTAGCTCCAGTGTGTTTTGCAGTTCGGTTAACAGGTTTTCAATCCTGTCAAAACTATTAACAACCACAAAGGCTTTATTTTGCTTTTCAAGGTTTTTTGCAAAACGACTTATTTCATTATTTGGTTCGTTGTTTACAATTACAGCAATATCTCCGTCAGTTTGGTTTGAAAAGTCGGAAATAGTAAAGGTGAAAGCGGTAGTGCTGTTTTTAACTGCTACGGTAAGCCTGTTTTTCCATTCATGCTTTGTTGTGCTATTGCTATATATGTCAATAGTTATGCTGGTTGTATGTTGTTTTGTAATGTTTTCTTCCATGATAAATAACCGAAAATAGCAATTATGGTTAAAATTAGGTAGAGAATACTGGATAGTGTATATCCTTTTATGAAATAAAGCGGAATAGAAATAATATCTGCAATAATGAGGAAAATCCAGTTCTCTATTTTTCTTTTGGCCAATAGCCACATACCGATAAAACAAAGGGCGGTAGTGAGGTTGTCTATGTAAGACCACCAAGCTGTAAATTTATCAAAATAAATGTACACAGATGCCACAAATATAGCCGAAATTGTGAAAATGCCTAAACATATTAAGTTATCTTTAGCATTCATTGAGGATATTTTAAGCAGGGTATGGTGCTCTTTGTCTTTTTTGCTCCATAATATCCAGCCGTAAATACTCATTATAAAATAGTAGGCATTGATAATAAGGTCACCAAAAAGTTCCCATTGATATAAAAGATACACATAGGCTATGGTGCTTATAATACCTGTAGGGTAAACCCAAATACTGTTTCTTGCCGAAAAGATAACACTGAGGGTTCCAAAAATCAATCCTACAACTTCAAGGCTTATCTGGAAAGTGCTGTACTCTTTGTAGGAAGCAAACAAAAAATCGAAAACTTCATTCATAGTTAGTTGTTGTCAATGCTGTAAACTAAGGTGAAATCTTCTATTTCCTCAAAATAAAAAGGGTAGTTTCCTTCTATTTCCATGTAGTTAACGGTGGCTGTGCCTTTAGTATCACCCATCTCAAAAGGGGCAACCTCAATGTTTTGTTTAAAGCTAAGCCCTTTGCGGGAAAACATTTTATAAAGAGCTTCCTTAACACCCCAAATAACAATGAGTCTACTAACATAGTCAGATACATCATCAGTATTTAGGAAGTCAAATTCCCTGTTAATAAACTTGTCAGCAATTTTTATGGCCTTTTCTCTTCGTATTTCCATATCGATACCAATGCTTTTATCACTAATGATAATGGCCGAAAAGCTAAAGGAATGTGTAATGGATATGTTCTTTCCGTCTTTAAGATGGGGTTTTCCGTCTTCGGTGTAAAACAGGTCAAAATCAGTATAACCAGCCTCGTTTAAAAGCTTACGTACACTAAGGAAGCCTTTGCGGTGCTGTTCGGACTTCATGGAGTCAATCCTGCTTTGGCAAACATCCTTTAGCTCGGTGCCGTTAGAGAGTTCTTCCAGACTTTCGGTTATTTTCCATACCAGCAGCTTAGTGTTTGGTGCTATTGTATACGATTTGTGTAGAGGCATGTAAAGTTTTAAAAAATTATACTTTCATTTTGTTGCAAATCAAACAATTAAAAAGGTTCAACATATTTTAAAATAGTCCTAAAACTGTTTGTTTACAAAGGAATTCACTAAATTTGCATAAATTTTAGCTAAATACAAATATACAATATTCATGAGTACGAACACGGTGCCATATGTGGCTTACAAAGTAAAAGATATTTCCCTTGCAGAATGGGGTAGGAAAGAAATTGAACTGGCAGAAGCAGAAATGCCGGGTTTAATGGCGTTACGCGAGGAGTATAAAAATGAACAGCCATTAAAAGGAGCTCGTATTGCAGGGTGTCTTCACATGACAATCCAAACAGCAGTTTTAATTGAAACTCTTGTTGCCCTTGGTGCAGAGGTTACCTGGAGTTCATGTAACATTTTCTCTACTCAGGATCACGCTGCTGCCGCTATCGCTGCTGCCGGTATACCTGTGTATGCATGGAAAGGTTTAAATGAAGAGGAGTTTGACTGGTGTATTGAGCAAACTCTGTTTTTTGGTGAAGACCGCAAACCGCTTAACATGATTCTTGATGATGGTGGTGACCTTACCAATATGGTATTTGATCGTTACCCTGAACTGACTAAAGATATTAAAGGCCTTTCTGAAGAGACAACAACAGGTGTACACCGTTTATATGAAAGAATGAAAAACGGTACGCTTGTAATGCCTGCTATTAACGTAAATGACTCTGTTACCAAATCTAAATTTGATAACAAATACGGCTGTAAGGAAAGTGCTGTAGATGCAGTGCGCCGTGCAACAGATGTTATGCTTGCAGGAAAAAGAGTAGTTGTTTGTGGTTATGGTGACGTAGGTAAAGGGACTGCTGCTTCATTTAGAGGTGCAGGTTCTATTGTTACGGTTACTGAAATCGACCCGATTTGTGCTCTACAGGCTGCAATGGACGGTTATGAAGTGAAAAGACTTGATACTGTTATTGGTAATGCTGATATCGTTATCACTACTACCGGTAATAAAGATATTGTTGTAGGTCGTCACTTTGAGGGGTTAAAAGATAAGGCTATTGTTTGTAATATCGGTCACTTTGATAATGAGATTGATATGGCATGGTTAAACAAAAACCACGGAGCGAGCAAAGTAGAAATCAAACCTCAGGTAGATAAATATACTATTGACGGTAAAGATATTATTATCCTTGCAGAAGGTCGTTTAGTAAACCTTGGTTGTGCTACAGGTCACCCAAGTTTTGTAATGAGTAACTCATTCACTAACCAAACACTTGCTCAAATTGAGCTTTGGAAAAACAGTGATAACTACGAAAACAAAGTATACATGCTGCCTAAACATCTTGATGAGAAGGTAGCATCGCTTCACCTTGCTAAGCTTGGTGTTGAGCTTGAAACGCTTTCATCTGATCAGGCACAATATATTGGTGTTGAGGTTGAAGGTCCGTTTAAGCCGGAGTACTACAGATACTAATCAGATTACAGGATTTTTAGATTCTTTGATTGTTAGAAATATAAAAGACCCGCGATAGCGGGTCTTTTATATTATAATTTGAGAAACATTTCTGGCTTCTCACATTTGTTATCTCAATTCTTTTTAGTCCAGCATTCGGCTATATGGTCATTAACCATACCTGTGGCCTGCATGTTAGCATAAATAACGGTAGAACCCACAAACTTGAATCCGCGTTTTTTCATGTCCTTACTAATCTTGTCCGATAGCGGAGTGGTAGCAGGTACCTGCGAAAGTGATATGAATTTGTTATCTATAATTTTCCCGTCGGTAAAATCCCAATAGTATTTGGAAAAACTGCCAAACTCATCCTGTATTTTCATAAATGCCTGCGCGTTAGAAACAGCAGCAAGTACTTTAAGCCTGTTTCTAATGATTCCGGCATCCTGTAACAATTCTTCTATTTTTTTATCACTGTAAGAGGCTATTTTCTTATAGTCGAAATCATCAAAGGCTTTCCTGAAGTTTTCTCTTTTCCTTAAAATGGTAATCCAACTGAGTCCTGCCTGGAAGGTTTCCAAAAGCAGGAATTCAAATAGTTTGTGGTCGTCATAAACGGGTTGTCCCCACTCTTCATCGTGGTACCTCTCGTATAGTTCATCGCCTTTACACCAGGCGCACCTGTTCTTTTCTGTCATTATTGTGATTGATTATTGATTGATGTTAATAACCGAAACCGTAGTCTCCGTACATGCTGTTATATTCTGATGCTTTAGTGAAGCTTGCCCTTGTCTTATCTCCGTTCAGAATGGAGTCTATCATTTCTTTGTAATAGTTTTCCATTTCATCCTCGTCAATAATTGTTTTAGGAGCAATCATTTTAAATGCGGTAGGGTTAATGCCTTTCTCATCCTGTAAAAATGCTATTCCTATCAGTTTGTCGGGATCATAATCATAAGGGTCTTTGTCTTCGCTTATGTTTTTAAGTTTAAAAAAGTAAAATTCCGCCTTGTGGCTGTATACAGGGAATATTCTTTTTTCTGTAAAGATTAAGGAGTCTTCTTTGGTGTTTAGCCCTTTGATTGTGAATATAGCCGATGCTGCCACATCAGTATGTGATATGCCTTCAGTTAGTTCCGGGGCCTTTTTATGTAGCCTGTTGTAGGTTATAAACAGCGTTTCCTGATCCTTTAGCAGGGATGCAATCTCGTTTTTGTCAATAATACCATTGTCAATATTAAGTTTTGAAATAGCTAAGTTAGCCTGCTTAACATCTGTTTTTTTTACGTTGTCAAAAAAGCTTTTTACGTTGCTATCGTTCCTAAACGGATATAGCAGTGTTATATAATCTATCAGTTCCTTAGTTTCAGGTACGCCCTGATATAATTCTTTTATCTCATGTTTGTCTTTCCTGCTTTTTACCCTTTTAAGTTCAAGTTTAGCATTTGTAAGTATCATCTTTTTAAAGCTTTTCAGCTTTTTAGCCTTAACAGCATCGCTTTCCAGAAGCTTTGATGTGAAACTTAATATAGGTTCGTGGTATTCGTTTATGCTGTAAAACTGAAATATATCAGGGAAGAGTACTTTGCTTTTTTCAGTATTGTTACTGAAGCCGGAGAAAAGTCTTGTTAGTTCATAATTATTGTCTGAAATAGGGAGGTCGTACTCCATAAGTTCCAGTACCTTTCTATAAGCTTCTTCTGATTTTTGACGGTTAAGCGCCTTTAGAACGGCAAACTGGGTTATAGTATTTGCATCTTCTTTTTTATATTGTTTTTCAAGGAATGAAATGGCTCTTTTATCCTTCAATTCACCTATTTTTTCATACAAACCAGTTAATGCTTCTGTTTCGTCTTTTTTAAATTCAAAAGTATCTATAAAGCTTTCCAGAGCCGGCAGGTCTTCTTTTTCTATGGTTAGACTGGAAACGGAATGTAATGCCGAATAACGGATACTATCGTGTTCGCTCTTGGCGTCCTCTATAAATAGTGCAAGCCTGTTTTTACTGTTTATGTCTTCATTTTCGTCTGGTAGTAACCTAAATGAATTGAATATTTTTTCTAACTGTTGATCGTTGTTTTCGTAATCTTTGTCTACCAGTGTTCTCATAAGGTAGCCTTTTCCGTTTTTGTAAATAAGGGCATATTTTATGGCCTGCTCCGACTTATTGTCTACAGCAAGGGCTTCCATTTTATATATACCTGTATTTTTGTCAAACGATGTTTTTTCGTTTTTTATCTCTGTTTTGTGCTTTACTAAAGGGTCCTGGGCTATTATACCGTCCCAGGCAGTTTTAAAATTCCTGTTTCTTGAATAGACAGGGGTACCACCCAAATAAAGATCTGATATTGATGAAATCTCAGGGTCATATTCCTCTTCATCATCATCGCTTCCGGTAATCATTTTCCTGATTTTAACCGTAAGGGAGTCTATACTTTGTGGTTTTTTGTACTTATGATCCTGATGGTACCATACGTTTACAGCCTGTCCTGAAGGTAGATTAAAGCTGTAATGCTCGTCTTTTGTTCTAAAGTAATTTTTCTTTTCGTTACCGTACCTGTAGTCCTGTTTTGAAACAAAGTCCAAATACTCGTTTTGTAGTTTAGGTACGTCGACCTCAAAGCCTGCAGTTGTGTCCTTAAACACTCTGTATTCAGTTTCCGATACTTTGGGTTTGTACTCAAAGGAATCAAAAAACATATTGCTGTCGGCTTCATTGGCCCCTACAGCTCCCATTAGGTAGTACTTACTTCCTTTAAGAAATGATTTTAATTTTATGGTTTTATCGCCTATGGCAGAAACCGATGTAAAGCTTAACGGAGTTTCAGTCATTTTTGTTTGTGTGGAGTCGATGTCCAGCTGATTGTAAAACTCATATTGAATACGTTTGAGCTCAAAAACTGAGTTTTCCAGATTATTATTATCCGAAAGTGCTCTTTCCAGTAGGAAGTAATGTGCTTTGTCCTGAGGGTTATAAGAGTACATTTCAATGTTAGAGACAGTTTTAGAATTTACCCTGTCGCCGTAAACAATGGTATATGATGGGGCTTTAAGGCTAAAACTACCACGGTTAGGGGTAATGTCTTTCCACTGTGATGTGATGGGTTTTAATGTTATTTTACTAAACACATCATTTTCAAACTTACGTGTGTAATCTTCCTCACCTGCCATACTAACCACTATAATTTCAAGTGGCGTTATATAATACCTGTAGCGTTGGGTATTGCCGGTTTTGGTTACGTTCTTTATATCGTAAATATCATAACCGTCCTGGGTGTAGAATTTTTTATCTGTAATCTTGCCCGGAATGTTTTCATAAAACAGGCTGTCCAGTGACTTGTGGTTAAAGGGCTTATTGTCCTTTTTAAGGAAGTCGAGTAATGGTAGCCTTTTTACATTGATGTATCCGCCATTGGCGAGGTCGGGCGATTCTATATTGTCTTCATTTTCAATAACGGCTTTATATAATGGCAGGCTAATGGTGCCGTCTGGCGATGTATATTGCTTATATGTTGGTTTAACGAAGTAGGCTTCTATTTCCTGTTTTTTTGCTTTACCTTCTTCGGTGTAATTATCAAAAACCGGATTAACGGTATATCCTTTTTTACGAAGCATTTCGATAATACCTTTTTTGCCCGGTAGGTGGGCAGCTCCCACGGCGGCAAACAGGCTTCCTTTTTGGGCAAGGCTGTCTATAGATTTTACCATAACCACATTACGGTCGTACAAAAGGGCTTTTAGGTATCCTTCGGGAGCAGATAATACGGTTAATGAATCGATCATGTCCAGATCCTTATCCCTATAAAAGTTGATCATGGCTTCATCGTAGCCGTTATTTTTTAATATTTTTTGCAGGGCTATTATGTTTTCCTCCTTTGGCTTGGTATTAGTCATGTCGGCATTCATAACATTGATAATAGAAGTTTTGGTGTCTTCCAGTCCTACGGTTTTTTTGTTGTATTTCCTTCCTGTACGGTATATAAACATATCAAGATAGGTTTCTTCCTGATATTCCTTTTGATGTTCGTTTGTTCTGAACAAAAGGTTGTTCATAGTGAAGTTATTCATGTAGAATAACGGATACATTTTGTCTTTTTCTAAAGGGGTAAGGTAAAATTCTGAGTAAAACTTACCTTGTCCGTAATAATCATATCCATCCCTTGATAAAACACCATACAAATCTATCCATGTAGAGGGTTCGCTTTCATTTGCAACCATATCGGCATCCAGCAGATGTTTGAAAAAAGCGTCAGAAAGATGATAGGACACCTTATCACTTACGTGCATGGAGCCGTACAGGTATGATTTTTTGGTAAGACCATTGCCCGATACCTCCCATAAAAGGCTCTGGTATTTTTTTTCCTGTGCGAAAAGAGTGCAGGAAAATGCTAGTAGTAATAGTAAAGCAAGTTTTCTCAAGGCTGTAAAAAAATTAAGGTGTAAGTAGTACTATATCAAATATAGGGCATAGTTTTTAAAATACTGCGTCCAACCACCTGTTTTCTTAGAGCCTGAGTGCTACTCTTTTTCGGGCTCTATGTATTTTCTAATCCAGGCGTGGCCCACATATATTAACGGAGTAAGTACTATTGCTATTATAAGTTTTACAAAATATCCTGTGAAGGCCGAAGCGATATAGGTGGCAGTGTCTATTTTTCCGGTAAGCCAAAAGGCAATTCCCAGTACTATAAAGCTGTCAAAAAGCTGTGATATTACTGTAGATCCTGTGGTACGAAGCCAAATCATTTTGTTGCCTGTTTTCTTTTTAAAGAAATGGAAGATGGCAATATCTATTAGCTGTGATACTAAAAAAGCTGTAATACTGCCTACTATAATCCACATACTTTGTCCAAAAACGGCAGTAAATTGTTCGTCGCTAACTGTGTTGAAACCTTTTGCCGCAGGTATTTGTAAGGCCAAATATAGTACTATAAAACAATAGGCTATAAGCCCGGCGGTTATGTAAGATAATCGCTTAACACCCTGACGACCGAAGTATTCGTTAATAAGGTCGGTGGTTAAAAACACTATAGGCCACGGCAGTATGCCTATACTCATTACATAAGGACCAATGTTGATTAGCTTACCGCCAATAAGTTCGGCAACTACGGCATTGGTTATAAAAATTCCGGCAAGGATTATAAAAATAGTGTCTTTTCGGGTTTGTAACATAGTTTAGTTTGTAAGGGGATTTTCAAAAATACTGCTTTTGTGGTTAATTCTCCAATTTTATGCTTTTAGATTGTTTTGGTTTATATTTTTGTTGGGGGTGTTGTTTTTATTTATATTATTTTTAAATGTTTTAATTTAAAATTTAGGGGGTGTGTTTATTATATTTGATAGAATTTAAATTTTAACCATATGAAAATAGGGGTTCCTAAGGAGATTAAAAATTATGAGAGTCGGGTGGCTATTACGCCGGCGGGTGTTTTTGAATTGGTAAACTGCGGACACCAGGTGTTTGTGCAGGAAGGAGCCGGAGAAGGCAGTGGCTTCTCTGACGATGACTATCGGGAAACGGGTGCTTATATGTTACAAACGATCGAGGCTGTGTATGCAATGACCGACATGATTGTAAAAGTAAAGGAACCTATAGCATATGAATATAGCCTGGTAAAGAAAAACCAGATCGTATTTACCTATTTTCACTTTGCATCAAGCAGGGAACTTACCGAGGCCATGATTAACAGTAAGGCAGTGTGTATTGCTTATGAAACTGTAACCGATACCGAAGGGACTTTACCATTATTAACCCCTATGAGTGAGGTGGCAGGGCGTATGGCTATACAGCAGGGAGCTAAGTATCTTGAAAAACCTATTAAAGGGCGTGGTGTGCTTTTAGGTGGTGTTCCGGGTGTGCCTCCGGGTAAAGTGCTTGTACTTGGTGCGGGGGTAGTAGGGGTGCAGGCGGCTAAAATGGCAGCCGGACTTGGGGCTCACGTAACCATACTTGATATTAACATGAAACGCCTGCGTTATGTTAATGACGTAATGCCTAGTCATGTGGTAACCGAATTTTCGAGTGTGTATAATATAAAGAAGCATATTAAAAACCATGATCTGATTATTGGGGCGGTATTAATACCGGGAGCCAAAGCGCCTAGCCTGATTACAAGGGAGATGCTTAAAGATATGCGCCCGGGTACCGTGCTGGTTGATGTTGCTGTAGATCAGGGAGGATGTTTTGAAACCACAAGACCAACGACTCACGATGATCCTACTTTTATAATAGATAATATTGTGCATTACTGTGTAACCAATATGCCGGGGGCAGTACCTTATACCTCTACATTGGCACTTACTAATGTGACGTTGCCTTATGTGCTTAAGCTGGCTAATATGGGATGGGAAAAGGCCTGTGAACAGAATGCCGACTTACGTTCGGGTTTAAGTATTGTTAAGGGTGAGGTTGTAGCTAAAGAGCTACTGGAAGCATTTAATTTGCCTTTAGTGTGATTTGGTTTTAAGGTGTAAGTTGTTTATATTTAGTGTTTTAAATTAAATTTAAAACTAAAACACCTGCCTTATGAAAAAAATATCCTTAGTGTTTTCAGTTGTATGTCTTGTTTTTACTTCCTGTAGTGAAGATAAGATGCAAGAGCCTGTACAAGCTGTAAACCCTAAAAATGTTCATGTTATTCATGATGATGATCCGCCGTCAGGTCAGGGTGATATACCGAGAAGTAAACTAGTTTATAAATCGTATGATCAAAAGAACTTTTCGCTTGATGATTTGTGGGAGCGCTATAAAAAGGATGTAGAAGTTACTGCACCTGATTATCATGATAATCTTAAAAATTTTTGGTTTAGTATAATAGGTGATAGAGTAATTAAGGAGGGGAATGATGAAATGAAGCTTTATTTTCTTGATGAACAAATGGGGCTAAAGCAAAATTTTCTTAACTATGACCGGTTTTTTAATTTACTTGCTGCCTGCCCGTTAACGGACGATGAGGTAGAGACTTATGCTTTAGATTTTTTTGAAAGAAACCGTAAAGCAATTAATGGTATTTTATGGAAAACCGCCGAAGATAAAAAAGCTAAATTGGGCGAATTAGCATATATGCAACGTACTTTTTTCTTATTAAGAAACAGTGATAAAGGATAGAGTATATTTTATAACAAAAAATCCCGATGGAAACATCGGGATTTTTTTATATGTGTTTGCTTGTTTTTAATTAAGCAAGAGCAACTCTTTTGAAACCTGTTACAGTTAGAGAAGCATCAACAGACTTAACATAACCGCTTACGCTTAGTTTGCTGTCTTTGATGTAATCCTGGTTAACAAGAGTGTTATCTTTAAAGAAACGGCCAAGTTTACCTTTAGCGATGTTATCTAACATAGCTTCCGGCTTACCTTCCTGACGTAACTGATCTTTAGCGATCTCGATTTCTTTCTCAACTACTGCAGCATCGATACCGTCTTCGTTAAGAGCAAGTGGAGCCATAGCAGCAGCCTGCATAGCAACGTTTCTTGCAGCTTCTTCAGCACCTTCTACATTAGCAGAAAGGCTTACAAGAGTAGCGATTCTGTTACCAGCGTGGATGTAAGAACCTACAAATGCACCTTCAAGTCTTTCGAAAGAGCCGATTTCGATTTTCTCACCGATTACACCTGTTTGCTCAGTAAGTTTTTCTTCAACAGTGATGTTTCCGAAAGGAGCAGCAAGGAATTCTTCTTTAGTATTGAAGTTTGATGCAAGTTCAGCAAGATCTGTAGCTAATTTTACGAAAGATTCGTTTTTAGCAACGAAGTCAGTCTCACAGTTAAGAGAGATAACTACACCTGCAGTTTTATCAGCATTAACAACTGCGATAACAGCACCTTCAGTAGATTCTCTGTCAGCTCTGTTAGCAGCAACTTTTTGGCCTTTTTTACGAAGAATTTCGATCGCTTTGTCAAAATCTCCTTCAGCCTCAACAAGGGCTTTTTTACAGTCCATCATACCGGCACCTGTAGTTTGCCTTAATTTATTTACGTCAGCAGCAGTAATATTTGCCATTTTGAAATTATTTTAATAGGTTAAAATTAAAGTCGTTATGTTGATATAATGACTACAAAAGTAAACATCTACCAGCACAACGACTTTATTGTAATGTTATTATTTATTCTTCAGTAGCCGCTTTTGGAGCCTCTGCTTTAGCAGCAGCAGCATCCTGCTCTTCTTTTTCAGATTTTCTGTCAGAAAGTCCTTCAACGATAGCGCCTGAAACTAAAGATAAAATTTTGTCAATTGATTTTGAAGCATCATCGTTAGATGGTATTACGTAATCTACCTCTCTTGGGTCAGAGTTAGTATCTACCATTGCAAAAACCGGAATGTTTAATTTATGTGCTTCTTTTACTGCGATGTGTTCAGCTTTAATATCAACTACAAACAGTGCAGCTGGTAATCTGGTCATGTCGGCAATTGAACCTAAGTTTTTCTCAAGTTTTGCACGAAGACGATCTACCTGTAAACGCTCTTTTTTAGATAGCGTATTAAATGTACCATCTTTCTTCATTTTATCAATAGCAGCCATTTTCTTAACAGCTTTTCTGATAGTAACGAAGTTAGTTAGCATACCACCTGGCCATCTTTCTGTGATGTAAGGCATGTTTGCTGCAGCTGCTTTTTCAGCAACGATGTCTTTTGCTTGCTTTTTAGTAGCAACAAATAATACTTTTCTTCCTGATGCCGCGATTTTTTTAAGAGCCTCATTAGCTTCTTCAATCTTAGCAGCAGTTTTATATAAGTTTATAATGTGGATACCGTTACGCTCCATGTAGATGTAAGGAGCCATGTTTGGATTCCACTTTCTGGTCATGTGTCCAAAGTGAACACCTGCCTCTAGTAAGTCTTTAACTTCTACTTTATTTGCCATTTTTGTAATAGTTTACGTTCTGTTGAGTAGCAATGGTTAAGTGGCGTTTCCGGCCTTATCCATTTAGATGCTAAACTAACTCTCTGTTAGAAGAGACAACAGCAACTTGTTTTAATTTTTTTAAAAAAGAATAAACTGATTGTTGTAATAACAGCAGATTAACGTTTAGAGAACTGGAATCTCTTACGTGCTTTCTTCTGACCGAATTTCTTACGCTCAACCATTCTTGGATCCCTTGTTAGTAAACCTTCCGGTTTAAGGATTGTTCTGTTTTCAGCGTCAACTTCGCACATTGCTCTTGCGATAGCCATTCTTACAGCTTCTGCCTGTCCTGTTATACCACCTCCGTATACGTTTACTTTTACGTCAAAGTTAGCAGCGTTCTCTGTCATTGCAAGAGGTTGCATTACTTTGTACTGTAAAGTTGCAGTAGGGAAGTAAGTTTCGAATTCTTTTTTGTTAACGGTAATTTTACCTGTACCTTCGGTAACGTATACACGCGCAACAGCGGTTTTTCTTCTACCGATTTTGTGAATAGTAGCCATTTACTTTAGATCGTTTAAGTTAACGGTTTTAGGTTGTTGAGCATCATGTTTGTGCTCTGAACCTACATATACATTTAAATTACGGAATAGCTCAGCACCTAATTTGTTTTTAGGTAGCATTCCTTTTACAGCTTTTTCTACTAAAGTGGCAGGGTTTTTAGCCTGTAGGTTTTTAGCAGTCAAAGTTCTCTGACCTCCAGGGTAACCAGTGTGGCGGATATAAGTTTTTTCCTCCAGCTTGTTACCTGTTAGATTGATTTTCTCTGCGTTAATAACGATTACGTTATCTCCACAGTCCACGTGCGGTGTATAATTTGTTTTGTATTTACCTCTTAAAAGCATTGCAACTTTTGAAGCAAAACGGCCCAAATTATGACCTTCAGCATCAACTACGATCCACTCTTTCTGAGCAGTAGCCTTGTTAGCTGAAACTGTTTTGTAGCTTAATGTGTTCACAATAAATTATTTTAATTAAACATTCCATCCCCAATAAAGGGGATGCAAAAGTACAACTATTTATGAGAAATTCAAATATGTATAAAAATAATTATTTAAACACTTTTTTAGGTGTGGTATATTTCATTTTCAGAGAGTTAAAAAAAATGAAACTGATGAAATATTAAAAGTTATAGTTGTCCGCTTTTTTTACCAAAAACGGGTTGTAGTTTATCCCATATTTGTTGTTCTATAACCTCTACTATGTTTTGAGTAATTATTATTTCGGGATCTTTTATGTTCTTAATCTTATATACTGTTACTTTGATTGTGTAGATCATTTGTTCATCCCAGCGTGATAAATGCATACTATATAGATTTTTACCAATTAATCCTAAGTGTTGCTTTAGCCTACTATAAAAGTTTTTTATGGTGCTGCCTACATATAACGTATTTTGAACAGGGACTTCTTTATTCCTATAGTTGAATTTAGAAGTTTTTAATCCATGAGGTCTATTTTGATATTTTTTTAGTAATTCTTGAAGTTTGTAAGAGTCTGTAATATCAATAGTGTATATAAGCGGTGGAGAGAAATTTGCTGTTATGCTATTTAACTTTGATTTATCTTGAAACTCATAAAACTCATGTGACTGAATTTCAAACTCATATTTTTCTTTTATCTCAATGTTGTTTAGCTGCTCAGATAACTTTGATAGAGAATCTTGTGTTTCTTTAATAATCTCTTTGTATTTCATTAGATTTATGCTTGTTGTGCATAAATCTAATGAAATTAAAACTAATCCAGAGGTCTTAGAGTATTACTGTAAATCAGAATAAAAGGACTCTCTTTGTTGGAATTGTCTTTTTGGAGATAGATGAATTTGTGTTTTTTAGCCTCTTTGCTGTCTATCACAATCTCTTTTTTGGTAAGATTGTCATATACTTTTACATTTTTAGTATTGTCTATTGTAAGTTTATCGGCATATCCTGTTTTTATATTTGAGATAAGATAACCGCTAAAAAGTCTTTTTTCCTGAGAGGTAACCACGATTTTCTCCCCTTTAAAGTTTTTGGTGAAAACCAATAGTGAGTACTGGTCTTCGGTAGCTTTTGACTCCTTAAGTATATTTTGCTTCTCCCTGTCGGATACCGAAAGGAAGTCGTCCCTGTACTGTATGTTATAATGGGCACGGGAGCCTGATGTGCTTGTTTTGGATCTGGTTTTGGAAGTTTTAGATCTTGATGATGATTTGGAGTTACCGCCAAAAACACTGTTTACGGTGTCACACTGAATAAATAATACTGCTGTTAGCAGTAAAAGAACGATTTTGTTAATTCTCATTGTCATTTTCATTTCAAATAGGAACGCAAAATTACCGCACAAATTTTGTTTTTCACATTTCTTTATGATTACTATAACAAAAAGCCTCCTGTTAGAACAGGAGGCTTTGAGAAACTTAACTAAAACTCACTCAAATTAATCTTTAACCAATTTTAATGTTTTATGGTTACTGTCTGTGTCTGTTACATTAACAATGTACAGCCCTTTAGACAGCGTGCTTATATCATATAGGTTAAATGCCTGAGTGGCGGCAAATGTTTTTACAAGCTGACCTGTAATGCTGTATATCTCTACACGACTTACATCTGTATTAATAGTAAATTGTGTAGTAGCCGGGTTAGGGTATAGTACTACATTTTGAGTAGTGAAATCTTCTGTACCCAGTTCTGCCTGTTTGTTACCGTATATCCTGAAATCACCTGCAGGTATGCTTATAGCAGCATTTACATTGGTAACTTCTATTTCAGAATTGTCCAATAGGTTGTACCATGTACCTGTATAAGGGAAAGCAGGGTCTATTTCCTGATCGGTTACGTTAAAGTTAGATATGATAACTACGTCCTTAAGTTCGGTATCAGCAAGTGCATCGTTCCATATATGTATTTTAGGAGTAAGCGATGTTCCTGATGAAGGGGTAATGGCATAATCGCCTTCAAACACATCTTCCTGTGTCTTCAGGTAATTAAGTTTGCCCCATGTATAGTATACTTTTTGACGTTCTACATCGTTTAGCCAACCTTCATTCCATTGCGGTTGTGGTTTGGTGTCTAGCTTACAGTCGCCGTCATCTCCGCCGGGCATGTTTACGCTGCCGTCGTTACACGTAAATATAGAGTATTCCCAACCCAGGTCTCCAAAATGCCATATCATTTTAGGCCCCGGTACCGGAATAAGTACAGCACCCATAGTTCTCATACGTTTAAGCGCTATGTTAAGGTCTTTTACATTATGAGATGGGTTGTTGCTGTTACCGTATTCCAGATTCTTAAACATTATTCTTTCCTCGTCGTGGCTTTCGGCATAACCTACAAGTCTCTTACCTGTAAAACCACGGCTATTACTTCCCACACGATTGATGTTAGAGTTATCAGCATATCCCATAGTAAGCTGGTTGTAAGGAGCATTCATAATACCCCACATCATTACACCTTTTCCTTCGTCTACTTTGTAGTTAGCCCATTCCTGCTCTTCGGCATCTGTACCTAAGTGTTCAAAAATAGTATAGTGTGTAGGGTCAAGACTCCAGGAGTAATCAGCATACTCTTTAAGTATATCCACCCTGTCCTGTTGGTAAGCATTGGTGCAGGCTTCATCGTTAGGGCTACAGTTTTGCGTAAACCCTTTGGTAAGATCCCAACGGAAACCATCAATATGGAACTCCTCTATCCAGTGTTTTACAACTCTTCTTACATAGTTTTGAGTTCTGGGTTGCTGGTGGTTAAAATCATTACCTACATTATAAGAATGTTTAGCCTCAACGTTGAAATAAGGATTTTCGGTACTTGGTCCGCCCCAGCCGTCACCGTCAGGGTCGTCCATCCACATTCTAACCATAGGGTTGCGGCCAAAAGCATGGTTTAGGGCAACGTCCAGTATAACGGCGATACCGTTTTGGTGGCAAAGGTCTATAAACTCCTTAAGCTTATCGGAAGGGCCGTAAAACTTATCGGTGGCCATATGAAAAGAGGTGTTGTAACCCCAGCTTTCGTTACCTTCAAACTCCATAACCGGCATTAGCTCGATTGCATTAATATGCAGGTTTTTAAAGTAATCTATTTTGTCTATCAGGTCCTGATAGTTTCTGTCTGAATCAAAATCCCTAACAAGCACCTCATATATAATAAGGTCTTCTTTTTTAGGTTTTACAAAATCGGTAACCTGCCAGTCGTATTCTTCCTGACCAGTTTGCAGTACAGTTACTTCTCTTTCCTGTCCGGCAGGGTAAGCCGGAAGGTTAGGGTAAGAGGATGCCGGAATGTAAGGGTCGTCATAAGGTGAAAGTACCAGTGTAGAATATGGGTCGGCAGTTTTAACCAGTTCAGGAGAGCCTGCAATCGGAGCTTCAGCTACTACCCAGTACTGATAAGTGTATACTTCACCTTCGGTAAGACCATTAAGCTCTAACCAGAATTTACCCGAATCAGTGTCTTTTTTCATGGCATAAGCCGATGTAGGCTGCCAGTTATTAAAGCTACCTGCCACATATACAAAGTCTTTAAAAGGTGCATCTAAAACCAGTACGGCTTTTGTAGCATCAGCGATGTTATAGGTAATTCCGTCTTCATAATCCTGAGGCATTGCCTCTTCAACAGTTCCCGGATTAACAATAACCGTAAATGTTTTGCTAATACTATTAGCATTATGGGTTACTACCAGTTCGTAGTTTTTAATCTCGGTAATATTAGTGTCGGTATAAGTATAAGTGCTTACTCCTGTAGCCGAATTTATGCTAACGCCGTTAGCAAACAGTTCGTAATCGGCCTCACCACCTGTATTAGTAGCAACAATATCAAAATCACTGCCCGATGTTAGTATGGTACTGCTGTTATTGGCAGGGGAGGTAAGGTTTACCTCAAAGGCACCTACCTGTACAGTGATATCCTGAGATTTTTTGTCACCGTTACCGTCTTTAGCTTTTATAAGAAACCCGATAGAGCCTATACCTGTTCTGTTATAAAAAGTAGTGGGCACAAAGCTTAGGGTATAAGTATCATCTCCCGAGTTGTAAGTGAATTTGTTTGCTTCACCCGAGTTGTCCCATGAACCATTTGTGGGGCAGTCCATAGAGTTTTCATCGTTTAGGTCGTACGACCACGCCCATAAGTACAATGCATTATCAGTAATGTTCCATGTGGCTTCGTTTACACTTGAGCCTTCAATGGTGATGGTTATAGAATCATCTTCATTGAACTCTGAAGGCGAAACCGAATAGGTAACATTTTGCTGTTGTGCAAAGCCTATTGAAGCGGTTAATAAAAATAATAGCTGAGTAATTTTTTTCATATTATAAAAAGATAAAAAGGGCTGTGAAAACAGCCCTTTTTTAAAGTAATTATTATAGTCCTGATACAGTTGCTGTACCAACGAAGTCTAGAGAGAATTCTATGTTGTAACTTCCTGCACTAACAGAGAAGTTTGGAGCACCCGGATCGTAAGTAACCATTGGGTCACTGTTACCAACGTTAAACTTCCATGCGTCACCCGCTATAAAGTTACCTGTGTTAGAAGATCTGAATTTCATTTCACCTTCCGTAAGTGTAGCAGCAATAGTATATTTGTTATTCTCAAAGTCGTAAGTCATAGCAGTTTCGCCATCCCATCCGTTTGCAGTAGCACTACCTATAATACCCCAGTCCATTTTAATGGCTTTATATTCAAGATTGTCAATGTCTACCCATACATAGTAGAAACCATCACCATCAGTTTCGGCAACTTTAATATCGCTGCTGCCTCCTGAGTTTTCAAGGTTACCATCCTGAGCACCACCTACAGTACCATAGTTACCATCGTCCCAACTTCCCTGTACACCAATGAATTTAAATCCGTCTGCAGCACCAACTTTTACATAAGCTTCAAATACCATAGTAGTACCATCGCCAATATATCTCATAGGTATTGCTGTAGTGTTGTCCCATGCATTAAGGCCGTAGTAAGCCTGAGGAGCACCAACAAAAAATAACTGCGGGTCTTCCGGCTCTATAGTAACATAAGGAGTAATATTTAAGGAGATAACATTAGAAACCATAGCAAGGTCTGCATTATCACCAAGTGATGAAGTAACTCTTACATCTACACTACCTTGTACAAAAGGTTCTAAACCTAAGTTAATGGCAATAGTGTTAAGTTCTGCTACATTTAATGAGTACACCTTTGTAGTAGTAGTACCGGCAATTGCAGGAGCAGCAAAGTCAGTTCCTGAAACAGCCATTTCGATAGTATAGTCAATCTCAGTATCTACAGTATAAACGCTGTGATCCCATACTAGTGTAAGTGCAGGGTTATCTGCAAGGTCTTCTGTTAAAGTAATGCTGCTGCCGTCTTCCGGAGAGATAAGTACCGGAGCAGAGTCTGATTCAACAATCGTAATATCATCATCGCTTGAACATGACAATACCGACATGAACAATAAAGCAAGGACAGAAAAGTTAAATATTTTTTTCATCGTGTTCAATTTTAAATTAGTAGCCTGGGTTTTGTGTTAGGTTAACGTTTGCCTGTAGGGCACTTTGAGGGATAGGGAACAGCTTGTATGTAGACGGTATTGATGTACCGTTTAGTGTGTTACCTTTCCATGGCCACAGGTAAGTACCACCTGTAAATTTGCCAAAACGGATAAGGTCTGTTCTTCTGTGTCCTTCAAGGTTAAGCTCTCTTGCTCTTTCGTCAAGAATAAAATCTAAATCAAGCTCTCCTGCAGATATTGCAGTAGCATGCGAACGTTCTCTTACCAGATTAACATAGGTTAAAGCCTGGCTGGCAGAACCTCCTGCAGCACCTCTTAGTGTGCATTCGGCATACATTAGGTAAGCATCGGCAAGTCTGAACAGCGGAAAATCAGTACCAGAGAAGCTGGTAGCTGTAGACGGACCATTAAAGTTTGTATTCCTGAACTTAATTGACGGATAACCATCTGCCCATGTTTTATAATCTTCCATTTCATAATTGTGGCCTTGTGTCCAGAACAGTTGTGCCCTGTCATCTGATGATGTTTCAAGATCGCCATAAAGGCCATACCAAGCTTTTGTAGCCCTGTGTCCTGTCCAGGCATCGGTAGCTCCAAAATCAAGTATGTTCATAGTCTCTGTACTAAGAGAACCGTTAACTATATAAGTAGTGTTACCATAACTCTGGCTCACTACCGGATCGGCAATCAGAGGGAAAATTATTTCTGTACTGGTATCATTATCACCTGAGAACAGACTTACAAAATTAGGAGCAAGTGTATAACCTGCATCAATAACCTTTACAGTATAAGTAAGCGCATCATTATAACGTTGTGTACCTGTATAAACTTCTGCATTAAGGTAAAGCTTAGCTAAAAGCATTTGTGCAGTAGCTTTGTTTGCTCTACCATAGCTGTTAGTTTCAGGAAGGATATCTTCGATAGCTAAAAGTTCCTGTTCTACAAATTCAAAAAGTTCTGTTCTTGTAGACTCGTTTAGCGGAGAAGTCTCTCCATAGTTACTTTCGTTTACAATAACACCTTTACCAAAACAGTCTATCATGTAGTAATAAGCTAACGATCTGATGAAACGCAACTCACCCACAATTTGTGCTTCGTTATCTACATCTACACCGTCAAGTACCTTAATGATATTTGTTGTTTGTGGTACTATGTAATATACCCTGTCATAAAGGTATTTAAAGAATTTGTTGTTAGGATCCCAGTTTGAGGTAGTAGTTAACTGGTCAAGACCATCGTCACCCCAACGGTTTTTCATATCGTCCGCGGTAAAGTCCTGAAGGTTAATAATACTTCTAAGGAAAGCCGTTTCACCCGGGTCTGGCCCTGTAATATCTGAACTTCCCGGTCCGTTAGGTCCCGAAAGTGCAAAGGTACCATACATTTTAGACAGTAGCCCTTCTATAGCGTTAGGGTCCTGTGCAAGCAGGTTCTCTATAGATAATTCTACCTTAGGCTCTGTATTCAAATCATCAGTACATGAAGAGAATAGCAGTACCATGGCACTCATTCCAAGAATTATCTTTTTATTTAGTTTTCTCATGTTCATAATAATTTTTTTGATTAGAAGTCAAAATTTAAGCCTACGCTGTAAATTCTTGGTCTCGGATAGAAATTGTTATCAATTGCATTAAAGTTCTCCGGATCCTGGCCTGAGTAGTTAGTAACAAGGAATACGTTGTTAACTGCTGCATAAAGTCTTAATGACCCCTGTCCGTCTTTTATGATGTTGTTAATACGGTAACCCACTGTGATGTTATCACATCTCAGGAAGCTCGCGTTTTCAAGGTAGTAGTCTGATAAAGGAATATTACCTTGGATGGTTGTAAAGCTTGGATCTGCCGCTCCTTCATAAAAGTTAATTACGTTGTTAAGGCTGTTTGTGTTATTAGGTAACGCCCTGTTTACCCATCCTCCTACAAGTTTTGCAGAGTTGTAAACCTGTCCGTCTGCCTGTCCGTGGAAACTAGCTGCAAAGTCAAGGTTTTTGTAAGTAAAGTTAGTGCTGAAACCATAAGTCCAGTTAGGTCTTAACGCTTTAAAATATCTATCATCGTTAGTGATTACACCATCGCCGTTACGGTCTTTAAACGCACCAACAATAGGGCTGCCGGATGCATCATAAAGCTGTTCAAATACCCATGCAGAATAAGGTTGTTGACCTACCGCGTGGCGCGCTACTCTTACACCTGTTTGTACCGGAAGGCCCGACTCATCAGCATTAATCATGCTGACATCTTTAAGGTTTGTTACCTCACCAATGTTGTAAGCGAAGTTACCTGATACTTCCCAAGTAATATCCTGAGTTACAATTGGTCTTAATGTTAAACCAACTTCCACACCTTTGTTTTCCATAGAACCTACATTTTGAGTAATCTCGTTAGTAAGGTACTGTCCCGGAGGTACTGTAGATCTTACCAGAAGGTCATCTGTATTTCTTTTGTATAGTTCAACACTACCTGAAAGAAGGCTGTTGTTAAACAAATCAAAATCCAAACCTATGTTATAGGTAGTGGTTTTTTCCCAAGTTAACTGATCGTTAAATGGGTTGGCACTGTAAGTGCTTGTGCCCGGTAGGTATTGACTGTTTGGATCACCAGGGCTAAAGATAGCCGAACTAGGATAGAAACCTCCGATTCCTGTAATATCCTGCTGACCTGTAATACCATAACCTAAACGAAGTTTAAGGTTTCTGATAGTTTTGTTATCTTTAAGGAAATCTTCGTCGGTAATTCTCCATGCAGCACCGGCAGCAGGGAAATAACCCCAACGTTTGTCTTTACGGAATAGTGAAGAACCATCTGCCCTTAAAGTGAACGTAAACAGGTATTTATCTAATAAGTCAACATTAGCACGACCAAAGAATGATTCCAGTACCATTTTGTTGTAATACCTGTTTTGAGGATTAGATTCGTTTTCTCTTACTTCTCTTACACCTGTTTGAGCGTTGTACTGATAAATCGTTTTATAACCATCATTTACAAAGCTTTGGTATGAGTAACCTGCCTGAGCATCAATTCGGGTTAAGAACCCTGAAAAGTTTTTGGTATAGGCAAGGTATGAATCTAAAGTTTTGTTTGTAATATGTTGTGACTCTCTGTAATTAGCACCCGGGTTAAATATATAAGTGTCGTTTACATTATCATACTGGTAAGTCGCAAAAGCAATATCACTGTACTGCTCCAGTATTTTAGCTCTTGATGCTTCAGCACCTAAGTTCACAATTGCTCTTAACTCAGGTAAAAAATGCATTTTGTAGTCAAACTGTGCGTTACCAATAAATTTGTTAACCACTTCAGGCCTTCTTCTTTCCTGTAAAAGGTTTACCGGGTTGTACTGGCCATCAAAATCAAGTGGGTTAGCATTAGTTGTATTTTGGTAGTATCCTCCAAAGTTGTTTATGTCACTATCGGCATAAATTGGTTTTGTAGGATCCATGTTAAGAGCACCACCTATGGCACCACCTTCATCTACAGTGTTTTTGTCAATCCAGAAACCTTTAGCGTTAACGTCTACTTTTAAATGATCGTCAAAAAAAGTAGGGCTGAATTTTAAAGTTGTAGTATAACGCTCGTAGTCATTTGTTTTAACTACACCTTCGTTTTTGGTATAACCAATAGATACTCTAAACGGTACTTTTCCAAAAAGGTTAGCGCTGGCACTAAAGTTATGATCTGTAGAGATAGAAGTTCTTAAAATCTCTTTCTGCCAGTTAGTGTCATATATTCTGCGTCCTTCAATACCAGGAGTGTTTGGGTCATCTACCGCATCGGTAGTTGGGTCATCAACACCAAGATAGTTAGTGTAGTCAGGATGGTATTCCTGTATAAACCTAACGAAAGAAGAGCTGTCCATCATATTAACAAGGTCATTAGCTTTACCTATAGCTACATACGATGAGTAATTGAATTTAGGTGCTCCTGAAGTACCTTTTTTAGTAGTAATGATAATTACACCGTTAGAAGCCCTCGACCCATAAATAGCAGTTGCCGAAGCATCTTTAAGTATGGTAAACGATTCTACATCGTTAGGGTTAACAAGTGATAAAGGATTGTTCACACCGGCAGGGTTAACATTATCAATAGGCACACCATCTATAATGATAAGAGGGTTGTTGTTTGCCGAAAGCGAACTTCCGCCCCTAATCCTGATATTTGGTGCCGAGTCTGGCGCACCACCTGCATTGGTAATCCTTACACCGGGAGCTTTACCAACAATAAGCTGGTCAGAACTCATAACAGCACCTTTGGTAAAGTCTTTAGAAGTTACGGTGGTTAAAGCACCAGTAGCATCTTTTTTGGTAGTAGTACCATAACCTATAACTACTACCTCTTCAAGTTGAGTGGAATCTTCCTGTAGTACAACATTTAAGGTCGCTTCTCCATTGTATTGTAAAACCTGATCGGCATAACCGATAAAGCTGAATACAATAATGTCTCCGCTCTTAACATCAGACAATGAATACTTACCGTCTATGTTTGTTGCGACACCGTTAGTTGTACCCTCAACAATTACATTAACTCCAGGGAGTGGTTCCCCGGTTGCATTATCACTTACAGTTCCGGATAAAGTACTCTGAGCCAGTACGCTAAATGGTAACAGTAGTAATAAAAGCAATAACTTTTTATACGTTGTTCTCATACAATTTGTTTGGGTTAATTTTGTGTTTTGTTTTTGCTTATAATTCACTTCGAATGTTAAAATTATGTAAAATCTCCTCACAAAAAAACGTTTTCGTAATTACACCCTACCGAAAACGTTTGCGTGTTGAAAACTTTCTTTAATTTACAATATTTAGGTAGGAATATTGCGACTAACAAAAATTAAAACTACCTTTAGTTACGAAAAGTTATTTTTTATCGACGAAATGAAAAGAAAAGTCACTCTAAAGCAAATTGCAAGGGAATTGGATGTATCTATCTCTACAGTGTCTAAGTCATTGAGAAACAGTCCTGAAATTAGTGAAGATACAAGACAAAAGGTTCAGGCATTTGCGAAACTATATAATTACAAGCCTAATAATATTGCGTTAAGCCTTAAAAACAAGAAGACCAAGACTATTGGTATTATAATACCGGAAATTGTCCATCACTTTTTTGCTACCGTAATCAGCGGTATAGAGCAGGTGGCAAACGAAAACGGATACAATGTAATTGTGTGTCTTTCGGATGAATCGTTTGATAAGGAGGTAATCAATATGGAAATGCTTGCTACAGGGAGCATAGACGGTTTTATTATGTCGCTCTCAAAAGAAACCCAGCTTAAAAAAGATTTTCATCATATAGTAGAGGTTATAAACCAGGGGATGCCTGTGGTAATGTTTGACAGGATTACTAACGATGTTTTTTGCGATAAGGTAATTATTGATGACCAAATGGCAGCTTATGAAGCGGTAGAGTACCTTATCAATAAAGGGTTTAAAAAAGTAGCCCTTGTTACCACGGTAGATTATGTGAGTGTAGGTAAACTAAGAACTGAAGGTTACCTTAAAGCGCTTAGGGATAATAATATGATGGCCGAAGAGGACATGATTGTTAAGATAGAGGATATAGACAACTGTTCGGTTAAAATTGAGCGATTGCTGGAGGAACAAAAGCCCGATGCTATATTTGCGGTTAACGAGCTGTTTGCCGTTACCTGCATAAAACTGGCAGCTAAAATGGGGGTTAATGTGCCTGATGATCTTTCGGTAATAGGGTTTACCGATGGTATTATTTCACAGTTCTCCAGTCCTGCTATTACAACCGTTAGCCAAAACGGTATAAAGATGGGAAGAAGCGCTGCAAAAATGCTTATTGACCGACTTGAAATGGAGGAGGAAGACGAGCATTACCGCACCGAAGTTATAGAAACACACCTGGTAGAAAGAGAATCTACGCCAACGTTGTAGTTTGGTGTATATGGTTGTTTTTCAGTTGTTTGTTTTTTTAATTTTACACTGTTCAATAAAAAATTTAATATTTAAAACAGCATTTGTACATTAAAAATGCTATATATTTGTCACTGATTATCAAAGCTTATACTTCACTTCGCAACAAAAAGTAAGTTTTGATAAGCTACGCGCTTATCGTATTATAAATTTTAAATTACGATAATGGAAAAGCGTAAATTAGGTTTCTGGGAAATATGGAACATGAGTTTCGGTTTCCTGGGAATACAAATGGGTTTTGCCCTGCAAAATGGCTTTGCCAGCCGTATTCTCCAAACATTTGGTGCCGAGGTGCACGAGCTTTCCTGGTTTTGGATTGTAGCTCCGCTTATGGGGTTAATCGTTCAGCCTATAGTAGGGCACTACAGTGATAATACATGGACAAAGCTGGGCAGGAGAAGACCATTCTTCCTTGTAGGAGCAGTACTTGCTTCGGTAGGTTTAATATTAATGCCACAGGCAGATATTTTTACGGCAGTTTTCCCAACATTATGGGTTGGGGCAGGTATGCTAATGATTATGGATGCCTCCTTTAATATTGCCATGGAGCCTTTCAGGGCGCTTATTGCCGATAACCTGCATACAGATCAAAGAACATTAGGCTTTAGTATGCAAACGGTACTTATAGGTTTTGGCGCGGTTATAGGTTCGTGGCTACCTTATGTGTTAACAAACTGGCTAGGAGTTTCAAACGAGTCAGTTAACGGAGGGGTACCATTAAACCTTACCCTTTCCTTTATTATAGGTGCAGCTATACTGGTTTTAACTATAGCTATAACTGTTGCTACAACTAAAGAATATACTCCACAAGAACTGAAAGCCTTTGAAGACCCTGCAGATGAAATTCCTGTACCGGTTAGCAAACCAAAGCTTACAGACATTTTTACTGACTTTAGGCATATGCCGGTAACCATGCGCCAGTTAAGCTGGGTACAGTTTTTCTCATGGTTCGGACTCTTTGGGATGTGGGTGTTTACTACCCCTGCAATTGCCCATCATATTTACGGACTGGCAATTGAAGATACCTCAAGTCAGGCATACAATGACGCCGGAGATTGGGTAGGGGTACTTTTCGGAGTATATAATCTGGTGGCAGGTATTTTTGCTTTTGCATTACCTGTAATAGCCAGAAATATAGGAAGAAAACTAACCCATACTGTTTCTCTTATCATAGGAGGGATAAGCCTTATCTCCATCTATTTTGTTTCAGATGAGTATTGGGCTATACTCCCAATGATAGGTGTAGGTATTGCATGGGCCAGTATACTGGCTATGCCTTATGCAATACTGGCAGGATCCATACCTCCTTTAAAAATGGGGGTTTATATGGGGATATTCAACTTCTTTATCGTGATTCCTCAAATCATAAATGCCCTTATAGGCGGCCCTATGGTTAAATATCTTTATAACAACGATGCCATTTTTGCCATTGTAACAAGCGGTGTGAGCCTTATTATAGCGGCAATGCTTGTGTTTAGGGTGAAAGACGTAGACGACCTAAAATCGAATTCAGAAATATTATAACAGAAAAGACTAAATGAAGCAGAAAGCATTTATATTCGACCTTGACGGGGTTATTGTAGATACTGCAAAATACCACTATTTAGCCTGGCAAAAAATAGCTGCACAGCTGGGTATTGACTTTACGCACGAACATAACGAATTATTAAAGGGTGTGAGCCGCGTGCGTTCCCTTGAAATCATTTTAGGTTTAGGGAACATTGAGGCCTCACAGGAAGATAAGGATAAGTGGCTTGTAGAAAAAAACGAGGACTACCTGGGGTACATTATCAATATGAAAGAGGATGAAATTTTGGAAGGGGTGGTGCCGGTACTTGATTTTTTAAAGGAAAACAGCCAGCTTATAGCATTGGGCTCTGCAAGTAAAAACGCAAGGCCAATACTGGAAAAGGTAAACATACTGCATTATTTTGACGCTATTGTAGACGGTAACGATGTTACCAACGCAAAGCCCGATCCTGAGGTTTTTGTAAGGGCAGCACAATTGCTGGACAAAACAGCACAGGACTCCATTGTTTTTGAAGATTCGGTGGCGGGTATACAGGCCGCAAATATTGCAAATATGGTAAGTGTGGGTATAGGACATAAAGATATCCTGAACGAAGCCCGATTTAACTTCAACGATTTTACTGAAATCGACAACAACTTTTTAAAAACCTTAGTAAACGAATAAAATGAATCAGGATTATATTGTACCGGATAATTGGTCGATAATAGAAGAAGGATTTGAGGCAGACAGGGTAAAATCATCCGAGAGTCTGTTTAGTATCGGTAACGGGGCTATGGGTCAGCGTGCCAATTTTGAGGAGCACTATTCGGGCTCAACCTTTCAGGGGAGCTACATAGCAGGTGTTTACTATCCTGATAAGACTAAAGTAGGATGGTGGAAAAACGGCTACCCTGAATACTTTGCAAAAGTTTTAAACGCACCAAACTGGATAGGTATAGAGGTACAGATAAACGGTGAGGCGTTAGACCTTAATACCTGTAAGGAAATAAAAAATTACAAGCGTGAGCTTAATATGAAAGAAGGGTGGTACAACCGCTCGTTTACAGCAGTACTTCAAAATGATACGGAAGTGGCGGTAAACGTAAGGAGGTTTTTATCCCTGGTTTCAGATGAGCTTGGTGTTATAAAATATGAGGTGACTCCGGTTAACCGGTCGGCACAAATCGTATATAAGCCTTATGTGGATGCAGGGGTGAAAAATGAGGATGCCAACTGGGAAGAGAAGTTTTGGGAACCGCTGGATGTACAACATTCCGGTAATAATGCCTTTGTAACAGCACGTACTTTCAAAACCCATTTTACAGCTGCTACTTACATGCATAACAGTTTGTTACTTAATGGTGCCGAAGTGGTTGCTGTGGCAGAGGATACTATAGCTACTAACGATAAGGTTCAGTTTAGTTATAGTATAGATGCCAAGCAGGGTGAAACGGCTGCCATAGTGAAATTTGGTGGTTATACCGTATCACTTAATCATGAAGAAGAAGCACTAATTGATGCTGCCAAAAATGTAATTGCTAATGCCGTTAGCAAAGGATATGATGCCTTACTTGAAGAACAGAAACAGGCTTGGGCAAGTATTTGGGAAATGGCCGATATTACTATTGATGGCGATGTAAAAGCACAACAGGGTATCCGCTTTAATATTTTCCAGTTAAACCAAACCTATTTAGGGAAAGACCCAAGGCTTAACATAGGCCCTAAAGGATTTACAGGAGAGAAATACGGAGGTAGTACCTATTGGGATACCGAGGCGTACTGTATTCCGTTCTACATGGCAACTAAAGATCAGCAGGTGGCACGTAACCTTTTAACCTATCGTCATAACCAGTTAGGGAAAGCTATAGAGAATGCACAAAAGTTGGGCTTTACTAACGGTGCTGCACTATACCCTATGGTTACCATGAATGGTGAGGAATGCCATAATGAGTGGGAAATTACCTTTGAGGAAATTCACCGTAACGGAGCCATTGCTTTTGCCATATACAATTACTACCGCTTTACCGGAGATTATAGCTATATCCCTGAAAAAGGACTTGAAGTTTTAATTGGTATTGCACGTTTCTGGCATCAAAGGGCTACCTTCTCTACGGCTAAAAACAAGTATGTGATACTTGGTGTAACAGGGCCTAATGAGTATGAGAATAACGTAAACAACAACTGGTATACCAACTATATCGCACAATGGTGTATTAACTATGCTATAGAGAATATCACTAAGGTAAAAGATGAGTTTACTGCCGACCATAGCCGTATAATGGGATTAACCAACCTTACTGCCGAAGAGATTCAGCAATGGCAGAAAGTAGCCGATAATATGTACTTCCCATATTCGGAAGAGCATGGTGTATACCTGCAGCAGGATGGTTTCCTTGATAAGGAAATGGTAAGGGTAAGTGATCTTGACCGTTCACAGAGGCCTATTAACCAAAAATGGTCGTGGGACAGAATACTTCGTTCGCCATATATCAAACAGGCCGATGTGTTACAGGGCTTCTATTTCTTTGAAGACCATTTTACAAGAGAAGACCTGGAGAAACACTTCGATTTCTATGAACCGTTTACAGTACATGAGTCGTCGCTTTCACCATGTGTACACTCTATACAGGCAGCCGGACTGGACAGAATGGAGCAGGCTTATACGTTCTATCTCAGAACATCGCGTCTTGACCTTGACGATTACAACAAAGAGGTGAAGGAAGGGCTTCATATTACCAGTATGGCAGGTACCTGGATGAGTATTGTAGAAGGCTTTGGAGGAATGCGTGTTAAAAACGGAAATCTTCATTTTGAACCAAGAATCCCTGAACAATGGGAAGGGTATTCGTTCAAAATCAATTTCAGGAATCAGATTGTGAAGATATCGGTAAACTCGGGAGAAACACGTTTTAACCTTGAAGGTGATAAGGAACTTACCGTATTTGTACATGGTAAAGAAGTTAAAGTAGAGCCAAACAAGGCAGTAACAATATAATGATCATACAGCCTGTAGTACCTTTAGAGGGCTACAGGCTTTTTTATAATACCGCATCAAATTACTATACATGAAAAAAATATTTTATCTATTGCTTTTTAGCTGTGCTTTCACTTTTGCACAGGCAAACAGGGTAGAACCGCCTTTTTGGTGGAGCGGCATGCATAACCCCGAACTGCAAATTATGTTTTACGGAAAAAATATAGCACAGTACCAGCCGGTATGCGACGGAGTGGTTATTAACAACGTAATCAAAACCGAAAACCCGAACTATGTTTTTGTGACCATAGATACTAAAGGACTTCCTGCCGGAGAGCTTGTTTTTGACTTTAAGAACAGTAAGAACAAAACGGCTTTCAGTGAAAAATACATGCTTAAGGAAAGGAAAGAAGAGGCTTCACAGAAAAATAGTTTTGATGCGTCGGACGTGATTTACCTTTTAATGCCCGACCGTTTTGCAAACGGTAACCCCGATAACGATACCAGTAAAGAGCTAAACGAGAAAGCCGACAGGAGTCAGCCAAACGGAAGGCATGGTGGGGATATTGAGGGGATTATCAAAAACCTTGATTATCTTGAAGAGCTTGGGGTAACAACAATATGGAGTACGCCACTTTGTGAGGATAACGACAAAGGTTACTCGTATCATGGTTATGCACAAAGTGATGTGTACAGGATAGACCCTAGATATGGTACTAATGAAGATTATGTCCGCCTTTCGGCAGAGCTTAAAAAGCGCGATATGAAACTGGTTATGGACTATGTAACCAATCACTGGGGAGCAGAGCACTGGATGTATAAGGATTTGCCTTCGTACGACTGGATTCATCAGTTTCCGGGGTATTCACAGTCCAATTACAGGATGACTACTCAGTTCGACCCTAATGCATCACAAACTGATGCGAGGCAGTGTATGGACGGTTGGTTTGTGCCTTCGATGCCCGATTTAGATCAGTCTAACCCATTAGTATTAAACTATCTTACACAAAATGCCATCTGGTGGATAGAGTATGCCAATCTTGACGGTTTCCGAGTAGATACGTATTCGTACAACGATAAGGAAGGTATTGCCAAATGGACAAAAGCCATAACAGACGAATATCCTGACTTTAATATTGTAGGTGAGGTTTGGATGCACGACCAGGCGCAAATGGCCTATTGGCAAAAGGACAGTAAGATAGCAGCTATACAAAGCTACAATTCCTACCTGCCAAGTGTGATGGATTTTACCCTGCACGATGCTATTGGCGGAGTATTTAACGAAGACCATTCCGGCTGGGATGCGGGTATGCAAAGAGTATATGATAACTTCACCAACGACTTTTTGTATCCAAACGTAAACAGCATACTTGTATTTATGGAAAACCACGATACAGGCCGTTTTAACGAGATTTATAAAGGAGACTTTAACAAATACAAAATGGCATTAACCCTTATTGCTACTGTGCGTGGTATTCCGCAAATATATTACGGTAGTGAAATCGGTATGGCAGGAGATAAGGGTAAGGGTGATGCCGATATCCGCAGGGATTTCCCGGGTGGATGGAACGGCGACAGCAATAATGCCTTTACCAAATCAGGGCGAACTGCACAACAGCAGCAGTTTTTTGAGTTCACTTCAAAAATGCTGAACTGGAGAAAAAATAAGGAGGTTATCCATAACGGTAAAACAACCCATTACCTGCCGGACAATAACGTGTATGTGTACTTTAGGCATAACAAAAAAGAGAGTGTAATGGTAGTGATGAACAACAGTAACGAAACAAGAACATTTAGTACTGCCCGTTTTGCCGAAAACATAAAAAACTACACAACAGGTACCGATGTGATTACCGGAAAGAAAGTAAACCTTGCTAACGAAATTAGCATGGAACCAAAATCGGTTATGGTACTGGAACTAAAATAAGAGATATGAGGAAAACAATTTTTTTAGGGGTTTTTCTTGCGACTTTTATAAGTTGTAAAACTCTGAAAAATCAAGATAAGACCAAAACTGAATTTGCAACCCTTGCTCCGGTTAGCGATGCCATGATGGAAAACAGTGTTATTTATGAGGCAAACATCCGTAACTATTCGCAGGAAGGAACCTTTAATGCTTTTGCCAAAGATATTCCTGAACTTAAAAAACTGGGAGTTAAAATAGTATGGCTTATGCCGGTTTACCCTATTTCCATGAAAAACAGGAAAGCTACCGGAGACCTTTCGGTAGAGGATATACAGGATCCGGAAGAGCGTAAAAAATACTTAGGGAGTTATTATGCCATTTCTGATTACACGGCCATAAATCCTGATTTAGGTACAATGGAAGATTTCCAAAATCTGGTAAATACCGCACATGAAAACGGTATGTATGTAATACTGGACTGGGTAGCTAACCATACGGGATGGGACCATAAATGGATTACCGAGCATCCTGAATATTACCATAAAAATGCTAAAGGTGAGGTGACCGATCCGCTTAACCCCGAAACAGGCGAAAGCTGGGGCTGGACTGATGTGGCGCATTTGGATTATACAAGTAAAGTACTGTATGAGCCTATGAAAAACGAAATGCTATACTGGGTTAAGGAACATAATATTGATGGTTTCCGTTGTGATGTAGCCGATAACGTCCCTACAGAATTCTGGCAGTTTGCTGTTCCTAAGCTAAAGGAAGTAAAGCCTGTGTTTATGCTTATGGAGTCTAATAAGGCTTATCTGTTTAACGGAATATTTGACATGGGGTATGGCTGGAATGCCCACCACCTTATGAATGATATTGCCAAAGGTGAAAAAACAGTTGCCGACTGGGATGCCCTTATGGTAAAACAGGAAAGCGATTATAAGAAAGAGGATATTTGGATGAACTTCACTTCTAATCATGATGAGAATGCATGGAATGGTAGCGAATATGAAAGAATGGGTGACGCAGCCGAAGCTTTTGCAGCATTAACTTATGTAATGCCGGGTATGCCGCTTATTTATACGGGTCAGGAGTATGATTTTGAACGCCGTTTAAAGTTCTTTGAGAAAGATGAGATTTCTCACGAGAAAGGAAAGATGTTTGGGATTTATGAAAAACTGGGCGTACTTAAAAATACTAACGAAGCACTAAACGGAGGAAAACACCCTGCTGATTATAACAGGATAGCGACTTCCATGGATAAAAATATTCTTGCTTTTGCAAGGGAAAAAGATGGTGAAAAAGTAATTTTTGTAGCTAACCTTACTAAGGATACTCAAACCTTTACCCTGCCTGTAGAAGGTACTTATACTAACTACATTACAGGAGAAAAGGTACAGCTGGCTCCCGGCCAGGAGCATAAGTTTGACCCTTGGCAATATTGGGTACTCACAAAATAATTTTTTCTCATAAATAGTTGTTAGAGTAGCACAGGTAGTTTTCTGCCTGTGCTTTTTTGTATATTTAGGAGTATCTTTACAAAAATATTCAGGTATGTCACAAATCCTTAAAATAGGGCACAGGGGGGCAAAAGCTCATGTAGCCGAAAATACGCTGGCTTCTTTTCAGTATGCTCTTGATATAGGGGTGAACGGATTGGAGCTTGATGTTCATGTTTGCAGTACCGGAGAACTGGTAGTAATACACGATTTTACGGTAGACAGGACAACAAACGGATCTGGAGAAGTACATAAAATGACACTTGCCGAGCTAAAGGCACTAACAGTGGAAGGTGAGTATAAAATCCCTACGTTGGAGGAGGTTTTGGAGTTGGTAGGTAAGAAATGCTTCCTGAATATTGAACTAAAGGGGCGCCATACGGCGGTTCCGGTTTCAGAGCTTATGGAAAGGTATATAGCCGAAAAAGGCTTTACGTATAACGACTTTATAGTGTCCAGTTTTCAAAGGGAAGAATTAATGGTAATGCACGATATGAATCCTAATATTCATTTGGGTATACTAACACAGGCCAGTGTTACCCAGGCGTGGAGATGGGCAGAGGAGTTTTCGGCAAAAGCCATTCACCCACATTTTTCACTGCTTACCGAAAGTAATGTGAAAAAAGCACAGCAGGCAGGCTATAAGGTATATACCTGGACTGTAAATGAGACTGAAGATATTGAACGAATGAAATTATATGAGGTTGACGGAATTATGTCTGACTATCCCGAGCGTTTATGAGTAAAAGTTTTGATGTAGTAATTGCCGGCGGGGGTGCTGCCGGATTTTTTACGGCTATTAATATAGCCGAGGGTAACCCTAAACTTAAAATAGCAATACTGGAACGTGGCAAGGAAGTGTTGTCTAAAGTCCGTATTTCGGGAGGGGGCAGGTGTAATGTAACCCATGCCTGTTTTATTCCTAATGATTTGGCTAAGTTCTACCCGCGTGGGGAAAGGGAGCTAAAAGGGCCTTTTAACCGCTTTTGTTCGGGTGATACTATTGAGTGGTTTGAAAGACATGGTGTGGAACTTAAAATTGAGGAAGACGGTAGGATGTTCCCGGTAACCGACAGTTCGCAAACCATTATAGACTGTTTTTTAAATGCAGCCGCAAGCTTGGGTATACAGGTTTTAACAGGCGAAAGTATCCAAAACATATACAGGGCAGAAGACTATTGGAAAATAGAAACCCAAAAGGAAACCTATCTTTCTGCAAAACTGGTAATGACTACAGGGAGTAATCCTAAAATGTGGGATATGATGCACGAGTTAGGGCATACCATAGTACCACCTGTACCATCACTATTTACCTTTAACATAAAAGACCCGCGTATTAAAGACCTAATGGGTATTTCGGCAGTGGCTTCCGTTAAGGTAAAAGGTACTAAACTAAATGCATCCGGGCCTTTGCTTATAACCCACTGGGGGATGAGTGGTCCTGGTATATTGAGGGTATCGGCTTGGGGTGCCCGTGAACTTTTTGATAAAAACTACCAGTTTACATTACAGGTAAACTGGCTTAACGAAACAGATTTTGAGGAATGTGAAGAAATCTTGTGGGGCTTAAAACAGGATCAGCCTAAAAAAACGGTTATAAAATATTGTCCGTTTGATTTTCCTAACCGTTTATGGCATAGCCTTGTTAGTGCGGCGGGGATTCAGGCAGAGGCACGCTGGGCAGATGTTTCCAAGGTACAGTTACTGGCACTTGTGGCACAGTTGGTAAATGGTGAGTTTAAGGTGAATGGTAAAAGTACGTTTAAGGAAGAGTTTGTAACCGCGGGAGGTATTGAACTAAAGGAAGTAAACTTTAAAACCATGGAGAGTAAAATGCAAAAGGATCTCTATTTTGCAGGAGAGATACTTAATATAGATGCCATTACCGGAGGGTTTAATTTCCAGAATGCCTGGACTGGGGGATACATAGTGGCACAATCGGTTTTAGAAGAAATTTAGTTTTTTACGCAACTTTTTTAATTTTATAGCATCTTATTGAAAACCAATTAATTGTATGTTATGAAAAAATCACTATTACTTTTATGTTTTTTAGCCTTTTTTACGGCTTGTTCTGATGACTCTGAGACTCAGTCTGTCGGAGATGATAATCAATTACCTGTGGGGAACAAAGTTGTATTGCTAAAAGTTGACCTGCTTACCAATACTTTTGAAGGTGGTAAGGAACTTGCTTTTCCTGAGAATGATGCCTTTACCCTAATTTATGATTATAACCCGCCTGGTGATTTTGGAGATATTACACTTATTTATGAGGAAGTGTCTGAACCAATTTTTGCAGGAGGTATTGTATGGGCCGGTATGGGTGAAATGACATATCCTGAAAGTATTGATGCCCCAGAAACATTTTCTACAATTAACGGTACTGTTACTCAGCCTGCAGAATCACAGTTTGAATCGTATTTTAATGAGGAGTTTAATTTTTATTATGATAATATTGACTATAACGGGATTTGGTCGTCAGTAAGTAATCTGGCTGTGGTAAAAGAATACAGGGAGAGTAATCCTGATTCAAAAGTCAATTTGTATTTGTACACACCTAGTGTAGGCGTAGGAGATCCTGCCGATTGGGACTGGTTTGTTATCCTGAAAAATTAACTGCTTAGGTATATTCTATTATATGTAAAAGCCCCTTCTATAGAAGGGGCTTTTTGGGTAAATGATTAATGTTTAAGTTAGTTCCAGTTTCTTATTCTCCTGGTACTAAAGCTGTCATTGCTACCATCGGGCGGGGTAACGTAGCCTTTGGTATAAATGGTGTAAATGCTTTTGGGTGTAAAGTTGACATCTGCATAAGTGTATAGTACTTCTCCGTCGGGGTTGGTAAAAGTAAGGGTATGAGTACCGCTGTCAATTTCAATAAAATCAGTTGCCTGTTTAAACTCAATACCACTTGCTAGTTCATTATCCTGTAGGTTAACACCTATTGCAGGAGCATCGGGAGAGAGATTGATAAAACGTACCATTGATTTATCGGCGGTAGAAGGGTATTCCAATACATCATCATACACTACCAGTTCTATATTGGCAAAAGTATTTACGGCAAATACGCTAAAAAAAGTACCTGCCTCAAGGGTTTTATCTACAGATGCAAGCTCGTTACCGGCGGCATCCTGTATACTGAAAGTACGGTCGCCTAAATAGAAGTTGTAGTAACCGGCAGCATTTGGATAATTTAAAGCCGAACTGTTTATACTGTTGGCATCAGCATAAAAAAACAAATCACCGGAGTCGGGACTGGCATTGGCAATCATACCCAGCGAAACATTTGGGTCGGGATAATAGTAATAATAGTCGTCATCCGTATTACAGCCTATAAAAGCCAAAACCGGAAGGAGTAGTAGTAGGGATTTTAAAATTTTCGTTTTCATAATCACACAGTTTATTTAACCTAATATAAATTTTTTCAGGATAAGTTTATGGTTTGTAGAGTTTTAGTTTATTAATAAGATGTTTTTGGTATGACAGGGTTGCGTATTGCAGGTGTTAAAGCCGTCTGTTTTAACATGATTTTAATATAGTAGTATATTTTGTAGTTTTGTGTAAATAATACAATAAAGATATGCAGGATATAAAGGTAGCAGTAGATGCAGTAGTTTTTGGGTACCGGCAAAATACGCTGTATGTATTACTTATACAGCAAAAGTTTGCAGGACAAAAAGCCTATTGGGCCTTACCGGGCGGACTCGTAAAAGACAATGAGTCGCTTATGGATGCCGTAACCCGTGAGCTAAAGGAAGAAACCAATGTTGAGGTAAACTACATGGAACAACTGTATACCTTTGGTGATGATTTGAAAAGGGATTCCAGAAACAGGGTAATATCTGTTGCTTATTTTGCTTTGATAGATTCTTCCAAAACCAACATTAAAGCTGATACCGATGCCGATAAAGTACAATGGTTTCCTGTTAAGGAAGTACCGCATTTGGCTTTTGATCATAATCTTATCCTTCAAACCGCTTTTAAAAGACTTAAATCAAAACTTACCTATAAACCGGTTGGTTTTGATTTATTGCCTAAAGAGTTTCTTTTCTCAGACCTAGAGAACCTGTACTGCACTATTTTAGAAAAAGAGATAGACAGGCGCAACTTCAGGAAAAAAATATTAAGCTTTGATATTGTTGAAGAGACTGATAGGTTTGCCGAAAAGAAAACAGGCCGTCCGGCACGTCTTTTCCGTTTTAACAGCCATAAGTACAAAGCTCTTGAAAAAGAAGGTTTCCTGTTTGAAATAAAATTTGCGTAAAAATTACACAAAATATTTTGTCAGGAAACTTTACTTCTATAACTTTGTGTAAAAATAACGCAAATATGATACTTAATTTAGACAATACCTTTAGTCCGCTTACAGGGAAGGAAATAAGCTTTAAGGCTTTTGCCTTTTATGGCGGGGAACCACATATTAAAATTGAGCCCGATTTTGACGTTAATCAAACGGTGAACATCACGCAGCGCATAAAATCGTTTAACGACTTAGGTCTGCTTGCTGTTGCTACAGATGCTCTTAAAAGAATGGGGGTAAGTAAACTTAACCTTTTAGTGCCTTATTTTCCGGCAGCCCGCCAGGACAGGTTAATGGTGGCGGGAGAACCGCTAACGGTAAAAGTATATGCCGATATTATCAATAACATGCAGTTTGATAAGGTTATGGTTTTCGATCCCCACTCTGATGTTACTCCGGCACTTTTAAATAACTGCGAAGTGATATCAAACCATGCTTATATAAAAGAGGTAATAAACAGGATAGGTAATGATGTAAAACTAATTTCTCCCGACGGCGGTGCTCTTAAAAAAGTGTATAAACTATCTGAATACCTTGGCGGTGTTGAGGTTGTGGAGTGCAGTAAGAGCAGGGATGTGAAAACAGGCAAGCTTTCAGGATTCAAAGTGTATGAAGATGATCTTGCCGGAGCCGACTGCCTTATTGTAGATGATATTTGTGATGGCGGAGGTACTTTTACAGGACTGGCACAGGCGCTAAAAGATAAGAATGCAGGAAGACTATACCTGGCAGTGAGTCACGGTATTTTCAGTAAAGGATTTGAGGTGTTTGGAGATGCCTTTGCCAAAATATTTACTACTGATTCTTTCACCGATATTGATAACCCTAATGTTGAACAAATAAAACTAACGCTATGAACCCATTATTATTAACAGACGGCTATAAAGTAGACCACAGAAGACAGTACCCGCAGGGAACAACAATGGTATACTCTAACTGGACACCAAGAAAATCAAGGATACAGGCAGTAGATGAGGTGGTGTTTTTCGGGTTACAGTATTTTATAAAAAAATATGTCATAGAAGATTTTAACCAATACTTTTTTGGAAAACCAAAAGAAGAGGTGGTGAAAAAATATGCAAGAAGAATAAACAATTACCTTGGGGAAAATCAGGTAGGTACTGCCCATATAGAAGCACTGCACGATTTGGGTTACATTCCTATGGTATTTAAGGCATTGCCCGAAGGGGCTTCTGTTCCGCTTCGTGTACCTATGTTTACCATGTATAATACTATGCCCGAGTTTTTCTGGTTAACCAATTATTTTGAAACACTGCTTTCTGCTGTGGTATGGCTACCATGTAATTCGGCTACAATAGCAAGAGAGTACAGAAAGATACTGGACAGGTATGCTGCCGAAACGTCTACACTTGAAGAGTTGGTAAACTGGCAGGCACACGACTTCTCTATGAGAGGTATGGGCGGAGTGGAAGCTGCGGTAACTTCGGCTGCGGGTCATCTGCTTAGCTTTACGGGAACCGATACCATTCCGGCAATTGATTTCCTTGAGGAATACTATAATGCCGATTCAGATAAAGAACTTATAGGCGGGTCTGTAGCTGCTACAGAACATTCTGTAATGTGCATGGGAACCAATGAGGGGGAGTATGAAACCTTTAAAAGGCTTATTTGTGAGGTGTATCCTAAGGGAATAGTATCTATAGTGTCTGATACCTGGGATTTATGGAAAGTGCTTCAGGACTACCTGCCAAGGCTTAAAAACAAGATAGATAACAGGGAAGGTAAAGTGGTTGTAAGGCCTGATAGCGGTGATCCTGCAGATATTTTATGCGGTAATCCTAATGGTACAACCGAGGCCGAAAGAAAAGGAGTGGTTGAACTGCTTTGGGATATTTTTGGAGGCACTGTAAACAGTAAAGGTTATAAAGAACTTATCCCGCAAATAGGTGCTATTTATGGGGATAGTATTACGCTGGAAAGGGCTGCCGAAATTTGTGAAAGGCTTAAACAAAAAGGATTTGCATCTACTAATGTAGTATTGGGGATTGGGTCATTTACTTATCAATATAATACAAGGGATACCTTTGGTTTTGCCATGAAAGCAACCTATGGTGAGGTAAACGGAGAAGGCAGGGAAATATTTAAAGATCCTGTAACTGACGACGGAACCAAAAAATCGGCTAAAGGTCTTATGAAAATAGAACTTAAAGACGGGAAATATAGTTTAAAAGATCAGGTAAGCAGGGAAGAAGAAAAAACCGGAGAACTTAAGGAAGTTTTCAGGGATGGGAAATTGCTAAAGGAAACAACACTGGCAGAAATAAGGGAACGAGTAAAAGCAAAAAGCGCTGTTGATGCCATATAATAAAAAAGGCTGTCTTAAAATGTCATTCTGAATGTAACGCAGTGAAATGAAGAATCTCAGGTCAATAAGCCTGAGGTTTTTCCTGTCGTCAAAATAACAGTGTGATTAATGATTTTAAGACAGCCTTTATTTTATTTATTAAGCCACCATATAGAGGCGTTAAGTATAAGTGCAAAGCTTACCCATATCATGTAGGGTATAAACAGGTAAGTAGCTATTTTGTTTACCTTGTTAAACTGTGCTATGGTCTCATAGATAAACAGCCACAACAGTATAATCTCTATAAGTGCCAGTAACGGATTTTTAAGCCCGAAAAACAAATAGGACCACAGCATGTTAAGTGCCAGCTGGATAAAAAAGTAGGTAAGCCCTTTTTTAACGATTTCTTCTTTTTCGTCCAGTTTATCCCATACTAAGGCTCCTGCAACTCCCATTATAACATATAAAAATGTCCATACCGGCATAAAAAGCCAGTTGGGCGGATTAAACGAAGGTTTTTCCAGCGTGGGGTACCAGGTGTCAACACTTTCGCGGGTTACAATAGATGCCAGATAGCCTACGGCGAGGCATAGAAAGACCAGCAGAATAATTTTTCCGATTCGATTCATGGTATTTTAGGTTGGTTCGCACCCAAAGTTAATAAAACAGAAAAAATATATTTCCATAAAAAGCTATCTTTGCATAAATTTTATGATATGCTATCGGAAAAGGATTTTATTCCTGCAAACTATACTTCTTTTGTACAAAACGGCAGTTTTGAGTGGAGTGCTCCCAGTAACATAGCCCTTGTTAAGTACTGGGGTAAAAAGGAGAACCAAATACCGGCTAACCCTTCGGTAAGTTTTACACTTAATAACTGTAAAACTATCACTAAGCTTAAATTTGAGAAAAAGGAAAATAACGGTTCTTTTTCTTTCGATTTGCTTTTTGAAGGTCAGCCAAAGCCCGACTTCCGTCCTAAAATTGAAAAGTTTTTGCAAAGAACAGAGCAGTACCTTCCGTTTTTAAAGGAGTATCATTTTGTAATCGATACCCAAAATACTTTTCCTCACAGCTCGGGTATAGCTTCTTCAGCCTCGGGTATGGCGGCTCTTGCCATGAATTTTATGAGTGTGGAAAAACAGTTAAACCCTCAAATGGACGATGCTTATTTTTATGCTAAGGCTTCTTTTCTTGCCCGTTTGGGTTCGGGGAGTGCCTGTCGTAGCGTAAAAGGTAATGTGGTAGTGTGGGGTGAGCATAGTGATTTTGCCGAAAGTACAAATCTGTATGGGATTGAATTCCCGTATATATTACATGACAACTTTAAAAACTATCAGGATACCATACTGCTGGTAGATAAAGGAGAGAAACAGGTGTCGAGCACCGTAGGGCATGAGCTTATGCACGGTCATCCGTTTGCACAGCAGCGTTTTGCCCAGGCGCATGAAAACCTTTCAAAACTTAAAGATGCTTTAGTAAGCGGAGATCTTGATGCTTTTATAAAAATAACCGAAAGTGAGGCGTTAACGCTGCATAGTATGATGATGACATCCATGCCTTATTTTATACTGATGAAGCCTAATACGCTCGAAATAATAAACAGGATATGGGAGTTTAGAAATGAAACTGATATACCTGTATGCTTTACGCTGGATGCGGGTGCTAATGTACATGTACTGTATCCTGAAAACGATAGAGTTAAAGTTTTGGAATTTATTAAGAATGAATTAGTTGCCTATTGTCAAAACAGTCAGTACATTTGCGACGAAATTGGTAATGGAGCACAACAGATAGCTTAAGACAATATTTTAGGAAATCTGCGGTTTTTTAATTATCTTTAATAAAAATACATCCTAATGAAAGGACCTTTATTTTATTCGAAAATACTTCTTTTTGGGGAACATGGTATCAACAAGGGCTCCAAAGGTCTTGCTATTCCTTATAACTTTTATAACGGAGGGCTAAGGTTAACAGATACCGATACTGAACTTGCGAAAAAATCGAATGAGAAGCTTAGGGGCTTTGTTGCATATCTTGAAGAAATGCAGCAGGAAGAACCGGGGCTGGTTACTTTTGATATTGAGAGCCTAAACCGTAATGTTGAGGCCGGACTGTATTTTGACTCAAGTATCCCGCAGGGATATGGTATAGGGAGTAGTGGTGCTTTAGTAGCAGCAATTTACGACCAGTATGCCAACGATAAAATCACGGTGCTGGAAAATCTTACCCGTGAAAAGCTAATGCAGCTTAAAAAGATATTCAGTAAAATGGAGTCATACTTCCATGGTACAAGTTCGGGGTTAGATCCTTTAAACAGTTACCTGAGCCTGCCTATACTTATCAATTCACATGATAATGTTGAGGCTACCGGTATCCCAATGCAAAACCTTGAAGGTAAGGGAGCGGTATTTTTACTGGATTCGGGTATAGTTAAGGAAACCGCACCAATGGTGCAGATTTTTATGGAGAGCCTAAAGGATAAAGGTTTCCGTAATATGATCAAAACACAGTTCCTTAAATATACTGATGCCTGTATTGAAAACTTCTTACATGGTGATGTAAAATCGCTTATCAACAATACTAAAGAGCTTTCCAAAGTGGTATTCAATAACTTTAAGCCTATGATTCCTGAAGGATTCCACGAGTTATGGCAAAAAGGTATCGAATCAAACGACTACTACCTGAAACTTTGCGGATCAGGCGGCGGAGGCTACATACTTGGTTTTACCGAAAACATTGATAAGGCTAAAGAATCACTAAAAGGGCACAAGCTGGAAGTGGTTTATCAGTTTTAAACTGTGGATTATTTCAATTGGCTAACCAATTCTTTTTTTAAATCCGTTTTTATAGCGTTTCCCTTAGTTATACCGGTATATTTACTGCTTAAAATAAATGACTTAAGTGCAAAGATGTTTAGGGAATATTTTGTTTTAACTTCGGTAAAGTTTTTAAGGTTAACAGGAATTGCCTATATGTTGTTTTTCATTTTTCATTTTGATATCAATGTGATGTATGTGAAAAAAGTTTTTGGGGAATATATATCCGGTCCTTATTGGTTTTCATACTGGTTCTCAATTTTTATGTATTTTTCTTTAAGTCAGTTGCTTTGGCTAAAACCGATATATTCAAAAAAGAGCTCGCTTATAATATTTTCAACATTTTTATTAGTATTGCCGTCACAAAGGTTACTGTTGTCTATTGTTACTTTCAACCGTGATTCTCTCTACTCTTTCTGGATGTTGTACCCGTCAGATATTTTGACAGACCTTGTTATAAGTATATTGGTTTTTGTTTTATTGATACTGTGTGTAGTGCGTATAACTAAATATCTTAATACTAAAAAAAACATATATCATGACGAAAAGGGGTAGACTTATTGTGAATAAGATGCTTCCTGAAATGAAGTATGATCTTAAAGAAAGGTTGATTAGTTTGGTTAAGGAAAAAGAACTTTTGGACCTGACAGATTATTTAAATGCCTTTCTCGAAAATTTTGTAGAGTATGAAACAAGACATTTTTTTGGAGAGAATATCGCTAAGGTAGACGATTTGGTAATGTATACATATAAGTATACAGGCGGTTCTTTACATAATCATTGCGTAGTTTCAATGAACAGATATATGTATTTTAATCCGATATATGATGGTGATTTTTCAATTGAAAGGTACGATTTGCGCTGTGAACTGGAATATGTGTTAGATGAGGCTATTGATGATGGATTTACAGAAGAGATTAAAAAACTGACATATTATGTTGAAAATGATAGTTTTGAAGAAGAAAAGAAGTCTTTTTTAGAAGCCTATCACTCCAATAATCTTATAAAAAAGTTACTTAGTTTAACACCTGTTTCTGTAGCAATTTACTTATATTGTGATACTTAATTAAAGGTTAAATTCGGTTATTCTTATACCGTATACGTTGTATTAGTTAGTTAAAAATATGGCTTCAAGAAAATCCCGCTTAACAGTAATGAAAATTCTCAGCTTGTTTTCTGTGGTGCGTGGTTATAATATACCTGTAATAGCACTGGCACAATACCTGTCGGCTATATTTATATTGGCACCTAATGAGCGTGCCCTTGATGTTATACTGGATTTAAACCTATTCCTTATAGTATTGGCTTCCACGCTAACTATAGCATCGGGCTATATTATCAATAACTTTTATGATGCCCAAAAGGACCTTATAAACCGTCCTAAAAAATCAATGCTGGACAGGTTGGTAAGCCAGCAAACAAAACTAAAAGTTTACTTTACCCTTAATATACTGGCAACCCTTATTGCCTTTGTAGTATCATGGCGTGCGGCTTTCTTTTTCTCGGCTTATATTTTCCTGATATGGTTTTATTCACATAAGCTTAAAAAGTATGCCGTAATAGGAAACTTAACGGCAGCATTACTTGCGGTACTTCCCTTTTTTGGGATACTAATGTACTTCAAGAATTTTTATCAGGTAATTTTTGCCCATGCTTCCTTTTTATACCTGCTTATACTTATTCGTGAAATAATTAAAGACCTTGAAAATATAAAAGGGGATTTGGTTGCCGATTATAAAACAATTCCTGTTTTATATGGAGAAAAAACGGCTAAGTACATTATTATGGGGCTTACGTTTTTAACCGTTATTCCCGTATTTCTTTTAATAGAGGTGTATGATGTGGGGTATATGGATCTATACTTTTACGGTGGGATGATTTTTATCGTTTATTTCCTTTTAAAGCTGTGGAAATCCCAAACGCATGAAGACTATTTGCTGTTGCATAACGTACTTAAATTCCTCATTGTTTCCGGGGTTTTCTGTATCGTGCTTATAGATCCTTCTGTTTTAGTTCACGGTAGGAAGCTTTTATCAATGATTTAATTCTATCTTTGCAAAAAATAATCAGATGAATAACAATAACAGGAGAGGCAACGCATCCGGTAAGGGAGGTAATGACAGGAAGAAAACGGGCGGTAATAATTCACGTTCGGGAAGCAATAGCGGAAAACCATCATTTGATAAGCCGGGCTTTGGCAATAAAAAACCATACGGCAGTAAGCCTTACGATAAATTTGAGAAGAAAACACCAGCTACACCTAAGGCTACAAAGCCTTCAGATGAGCTTCGTTTAAATAAATATATTGCAAACTCAGGGATGTGTTCGCGCAGGGATGCCGATTTATACATCAGCTCGGGTAATGTAAAAGTGAATGGTCAGGTAATCACCGAAATGGGTTACAAAGTAAAACTTAACGATAAAGTTGAGTTTGACGGGACGACTATTACACCGGAGAAAAAAGAATACATACTGCTTAATAAACCTAAAAACTTTGCCACATCGGGAGATGAGGGTAAGGATATGCGTAATGTTATGGAGCTGGTTCGTATGGCTACAAAAGCCAATATACAACCGGTAGGCAGAATGGACAGGAATACTACCGGACTGCTTATATTTACGAATGATACTGATATGATTCGTAAGTTTAGCCTGCCTAACCAAAAGTCATTCAAAATCTATCAGGTGTCGTTAGACCGTAACCTTAAGTTTGAAGATTTTGAAAAGATAGCAGGTGGTGTTACTTTAGATAATCACAGGCTTATGATAGACGAAATAAGCTACATTGAAAATCAGCCGAAAACAGAAATAGGAATAAAACTAAGAACACAAAATGTGAAGGTAGTTAGAGCTATTTTTGAGAGCTTTAATTATGATGTGCTAAAAGTAGACCGTGTTTCTTATGCCGGATTAACCAAAAAGAATTTACCAAGGGGTATTTGGAGATTCCTTACAGAACAGGAAATCATAAACCTTAAGAATATAAAATAAAAAAATCCCCTGCATCGCAGGGGATTTTTTATGATAATTCATCTTAAAACTCATTCAAATCATCTTCGGGCTTTACATTAAACACTGCTTTTTTAGCAGGTTGTTTGTTACCGTCCAGTCCGCGTTTTCTAAGTAGTGGTTCTATAGAAGGTTCTGCGCCCCTAAACTGTTTGTACAGTATCATTGGGTCGGCAGTACCACCTCTTTCAAGTATGTTCATCTTGAATGACCTTGCGGTTTTTTCATCAAACAATGAAGTGTTCTTAAAGGCTTCAAACGCATCGGTATCCAATACGCCCGACCATATATAACTGTAATACCCAGCGGAATATCCACCGCTAAAAATATGATTGAAGTAGGTACTTCTGTAGCGCGGTATTATAGCATTAGGTAATCCTATCTTTTTCATTGATTCCTCTTCAAACGGTACCACATTTTGGTTTAATGGTTCGGTAAGAGAGTGGTAATCCATATCCAGGTAAGAGGCTGCCAGGTATTCCAATGTAGCAAATCCCTGATCGAATGTTGCAGCCTGCTGTAGTTTTTCTATAAGCTCATCAGGAATCACTTCACCGGTTTTGTAATGCTTGGCATACATTTTTAATACTTCCGGTTCGGCAGCCCAGTTTTCCATAATCTGTGAAGGCAGTTCTACAAAATCAGTATATACACTGGTTCCCGATAGGCTTTCGTAAGTCACATTAGAAAGTAATCCGTGCAATGCGTGTCCAAACTCATGGAAAAATGTGGTAGTCTCGTCAAAAGTAAGCAGGGCAGGGTTGTTGCCTACCGGCTTAGAGAAGTTACATACTATAGATATTATAGGAGCAACACGAGTGCCTCCCTCCATTTTTTCCTTTCTGTATGATGTCATCCATGCACCCCCTCTTTTAGAGCTCCTCGGGAAAAAATCCATGTATAATACCCCTATATGGTTGCCCATGTTATCAATCACTTCCCATGCAGTAACATCCTTATGGTAAACAGGTACGTTTGTAAGTTGTTTAAACTCCAGTCCGTATAAGTTTTTGGCTACCATAAAAATGCCTTCCCTAACGTTTTCTAGGCTAAAGTAAGGTTTCAGTTCCTGTTCGTCCAGGTCATAACGTTGTTTTCTTATCTTCTCGGTATAATACCTCCAGTCATAAGGTTGAACATTGTCTTTAATACCGTCGGCAACCATCATTTTTTTAATGTCAGCTTCCTCTTCTTTTGCCTTTTTAAGAGCAGGTTCCCATATCTGGTCCAGTAGTTTGTATACGTTTTCAGGTGTTTTGGCCATCCTTTCCTCAAGAATGTAATCTGCATGGCTTTTGTGGCCTAACAGTTTAGCTTTTTCCATTCTCAGGTTTACCAGTTGTACCACATTACTCCTGTTGTCGTATTTGTCACCATTATCACCGCGACGCTGGTAGGTATTCCATATTTTTTTTCTCAGTTCCCTGTTCTCTGCATACTGAAGGAACGGCATTACACTTGAGTTATGAAGCGTAAACACCCATTTCCCTTTTTTATCTCTTGCTTCGGCTTCTTCGGCTGCGGCAATTATTAACTCTTCCGGTAATCCGGCAAGCTCTTTTTTGTGCTCAACAACAAGTTCGTACGAATTGTTTTCTGCCAGTACATTATCACCAAATTTTAACGATAGCACCGATAGCTCTTCGTTTATTTTTCTAAGTCTTTCCTTATCGCTTTGATTTAAGGCTGCACCATTCCTTATAAAAGCCTTGTATTTGGTTTCAAGCAGTTTGGTTTGTTCCCCGTTAAGTTTCAGTTCTAACTGGGTATCCCATACGGTTTGTATCCTTTGGAACAGCTTTTCGTTAAGGTATATGTTATCATTGTTTTTAGCCAGCTCGGGAGCAATTTCCTGAGCCAGTGCCTGTATAGTATCGTTAGTGTTTGCCGAACTCAGGTTATAAAAAACAGTGGTAACCCTTCTTAAAAGGTTTCCAGAATTTTCAAGCGCTTCAATTGTATTGCTAAAGTTGGCTTTGGAACTGTTATTGGCAATAGCCTCAATTTCGTTTTGCTGCAATGCAATGGCCTCCATAACGGCAGGCTTAAAATGCCTGTTTTCTATAAGGTCAAACGGTGGAACTTCATATGGTGTCTCATATACGGCAAGAAGCGGATTGTTTTCTCCAATGGTTTCCGCTTTGTTCTCTCTTTGGCATGACATAAGTATACTGGTGGTTATGCTTAAAAATAAAAGTGATTTCCTATTCATGAATGAATGCTTTTCTAGACAGAAAGTAAAGTTATTTTAATTTGGCTTACCAAGCAACAATTATTAATGCCAAGTTAAATTTTTACAAATTAAATCTAACAAACTCTCTTCATATCAGTAAATTATATAACTTTATTTAGGAGTAGAAAAAAATAGGGTATGAAAAAGCCTGTTAAAAAAATAATTACGGTAACATTAAAGTGGCTGGGAGGTATAATAGCTTTTGTACTGCTAATGCTGTATTTAATTCCGCTTGTTTTTCCGGGCACTGTGGCGCAACAGGTAAAGAACTTTGCTAATAGCAGCCTGGACGGCGAACTTGATTTTACCGAGTCTAAATTTTCTTTTTTTACCCACTTTCCATCCCTAACCGTATCGCTTGACGATTTTATACTAAAAGGTTCGGCTCCTTATAAGGGCGATACACTTTTACAGGCCGATAAGGTTTCTTTCGGAATCAATTTAAAAAGACTGTTGTTTGATCGTGAAATCAAGATTGATGAGATATATGTTTCGGACGCCTTTATCAATGTGATGGTAAACGAACGGGGAGAGGCTAATTATAATGTTTATGTTGCTCCCGAAAAAACACCCGATACCATAGATTCCAATACGTCTTTAAGACTGGAAAGGGTAGACTTTCATAACTGTCATATTAAATATAATGATAAGTCGGCTAAAATACTAACCGAGGCTTTCGGTTTTAACTATATAGGCAAAGGTAATTTGAGTGAGGATGTTTTTGATCTGAGTACCGATGCCCGTATTGATTCGCTCGATTTTTATTATGACGGGATTCCTTATTTGGAACGAAAAAGGTTAAGGGCCAATTTGATTACACGTATCAATACCAATTCCCTTTCGTTTGTTTTAGAGAAAAACGAGTTACGCATTAACCGTTTTCCACTTGAGTTTACAGGCTTTTTTACCATACTTAAACAGGGTTATGATATAGATATTAATGCCGTTTCTGCCAATCACAGGTTTAATGAGCTGTTGTCATTATTGCCTCCGCAGTATAATTACCTTAGGGAAAAATCAAAAATTAAAGGGCGGAGTGATTTTCAGTTTGTTTTTAAAGGTAGGTATGATGCTTCAAGAAACCGGCAGCCTGATATGGGGTTTAACCTGAAAGTTAGAGATGGTTTTGTGCATTATGAGGACTCACCTTATCCTTTCTCTGATTTCACACTTGATGTTAGTGCACTTGTGCCGTCGCTTGATTTCAGGCAGCTTGATTTAAAACTCAGGACACTTGATTTTAAAGTGGGTCAGGATTATTTTCATGCCGATGTGACTTCTAAAAACTTTCCTGATATGACCCTTAAGGCAAATGTAAAAGGTGCGGTAGATTTGAAAACACTGCAAAATGCATTAGGATTTACAGGGTTTGATATGGCAGGTGTTATAAAGGCCGATGTAAAGGCGAAGGGAGTTTACAATCAGGAGAAAAAACTGTTTCCTAAAACCCAAGGAGGTTTTAGCCTGGAAGGCGGGCATATTAAAACAGCCTATTATCCCAACCCGATTACAGATATAAAGTTTATAGCATCGGTACAAAATGAAGCAGGTACTTTTGAAGACTTAAAAATTGCAGTTACCCCGGCTTCTTTCATTTTTGAAGAGAATCCTATATATATAAACGCTATACTCTCTAACTTTAATGATGTGGCTTATGATGTTAAGGCAAAAGGAGAATTAGATCTTGCCAAAATATATAAGGTGTTTGCCACCAAAGATTTAGATATACAGGGGTATGCAAAAGCCGACCTTTCCCTAAAAGGAAAGCAAAGCTATGCTGTGAACGGGCAGTATAATAAGCTGGATAATAAAGGCACACTGGAGCTTAGGGATATTAAGGCTACATCGGCTTCTTTTCCAAAAGCATTTTATATTAATGGTGGGAAATTTACTTTTGATAATGAAAAAATGTGGTTTGATTCTTTTACAGCCACCTATGGTAAGTCTGATTTTGCCATTAAAGGATATCTGCTAAACGTAATGAATTACTTTTTTGAAACGAATGTGATGGTGAAAGGTGATTTTACTGCAAACTCCTCTCTTATTAATATAGATGAGTTTATGGCATTACAGGAAGGGGAGAATAAAGAACAATCTGCTGAAATAAATAATATAAAGCAGCAAGGGGGAGCACAACCATCGGGAGTTGTAGTGTTACCTTTAAATTTAGATATTGTGCTTGTTGCGAATGCTAAAAAGGTAGAATATACCGGTTTGGTGCTTAACGACCTTAAAGGAAGAGTCGCAGTAAACAACGGAAAGTTTTTTATACAAAACGGAGCCTTCTCCATAATAGGGTGCAGGGTAAACGTAGATGCCGAATATGATGATGAGTCTCCGGTCACAGGGAGTTTCAAATTACATTTAAAAGCAAAAGACTTTGATGTGAAAAAGGCCTATAACGAAGTGCCTCTTTTCAGGGAACTGGCTTCGTCGGCCGAGAATGCAGAAGGTATAATATCTGCCGATTATAAAGTGGAAGGGGACTTTGATGCTAACATGAGTCCTATTTACGAATCACTAAAAGGTGGTGGTACCGTTTGGGTTCGCAATGTACAGTTATCGGGTTATAAACTGTTTAACGTGTTGGGTTCAAAAACTGGTAGCGACGGGTTAAACGATCCCAATCTTGAGGATATAGAAATTAAGTCGGCTTTAAAAAACAGCATTATAACCATAGAGCCGTTTAAGTTTAAGGTGTCGGGCTTCCGTCCAAAAATAGAGGGGCGCACCAGTTTAAAGGGGGCGCTTAACCTTAAAATACGTTTAGGGCTGCCTCCGTTGGGTATCATAGGTGTACCTGTTGTGGTAACAGGTTCTCAGGATAATCCTAAAATAAAAATATTCAGTAAAACAGGAGAGGAGATCCCCGAATCCAAATATAATGAGATAATGAATCAGGTTGAGGCAGAAGAAGGCAGGGGAGGAGAAGGCAGGGGAGGAGAAGTAGCTCCGCCAAACGGAGAACAACAGCTATCACCCGATGCTGAGCAACCTGAAAATAATAAAGAAGAAAACGTACCTGACACTGATAAGTCGGTAGGTATAGATAAGGAGTAAAAACAAAAAATCCCGGAACATCCGGGATTTTTTATTAAGCGTTTAGTGCTTCAACTTTAATATCATGGTCGTTAAGCATGTCCTTCAGCATGTTCTCAATACCACTCTTAAGGGTAAAGGTTGATGAAGGGCATCCGCTGCAGGCACCCTGTAATATTACCTTAACACGTTTTTCTTTTTCGTCATAAGAATCAAAAGCAATATTGCCACCGTCTCCGGCTACTGCAGGTTTTACATATTCTTCCAGTATATTGATAATGCGTTGTGAAGTTACATCAAGCGAATCAAAATAAGCTTCCTGCTGTTTTTCACTTTGCGGAGTTTTTTGAATTAAAGACTCGTCGATAACCGTTTTGCCTTCTTCAATAAATACTTTTATGAAAGAACGAATCTCTGCTGTAATTTCATCCCATTCGGTAACAGCATACTTAGTTACAGATATATAGTTCTCGTCAATAAATACCTCCTTAACAAAAGGAAACTTGAATAGTTCTTTTGCTAATGGTGATGCAAGTGTTTGATCTATGTTTTTGAATTCTGCAGGAGTTTTGGTAAGTCTTTTGTTCGATACGAATTTTAAAACTGCCGGGTTTGGTGTGCTCTCCACATATACTGTAGAAGGTACTTTCTTTTGTACTTCGGTACTCTCTTTAACGATTTCTCCGCCGTTGTTTACAAATTCCTCAATTTGTGACGCTACGTCGTCCTGTACATCTTCCCACTCAACTATTGAATATTTTTCTATGGCAATAAAATTTCCCGATATGTAAATTGTTTTTACGAACGGAAGGAAAAACAATTGTTTTGCCAGTGGAGACGTTGCTGTCTCATCGATATTCTTGTATTCAAAGTTGCCGCTTTTTGCGATAAAATCACTGAACTCAAATTTTAGAATTGCAGCATTTTGTGTGGGTTTTATAGTTATTTTTTCCATGTTTGTCAGAAGTTTAGGTTGCAAAGGTACAAACAATTACAAAAAAGAAAATGAAGATGGTAGGGTAAAAATAAGTAAGCCTGTTACATTAAAAGCAGCATTGTACTTGTTTTATAGAAGTTTTAAGTTAATATTTGTTGAAATTTTCATGAATTTTGTGATTTTTCAAAATTTAACCGTTAAGTTTTTATTGAATAAGTATATTTGATTTTTTATTTTCCTAACACTTTTTTAATGTGTTTTATTTGTATTAATACTATTGAATCATTCATAAAATTTGCTATATGATTAGACTACTACTAACCGCGTTTTTGTTCTTAGCAACATTAACGACCTATGCACAGTCGGATATAGTCGTTTACAGTACGAACCCTACTAATGAATATACAGAGGGTGAAACGCTAACGTTTACGGTAACGATAACCAATAATGGTCCTGATCCGGCTTCAAATGTACATGTGTACTATGCCATTCCTCCCGGGCTTATGCCTATACCTAACGGGTATATCAGATTTTGGTGGACAGGAAGTAACGGTACATCTGGTACAAATGTTGACCTGGACAGTACAATCCTTACATTAGGGGTTAACCAAACTGTTAGTTATACTATTAATATTAAGTTCCCAAGTGAATTTACAGATGAGCTTGAAGATATTCAGGTTACTTACGATTCCCATTCGGATATCGAGGTTGTAAATACCGACGGGCAAACCAATTACACTGCCGGTACACAATCGGTATATACGGTAACAGTAACAAACAACGGTCCTGAAGATGCGGTCAATGTAGAAGTGGAAAACCTTATCCCTGCCGGTATTACCGGCTTTTCGTGGGTTGGGGACAACGGTTCTTCGGGTACAAATGTTAACCTGAATGATACTATAGCTTCACTTCCGGTAGGTTCAACAGTGACTTATACTATAACGCTTGATGTTCCTGCAGGTTTTATAGATCCTATTGCAAGCACATTTACTTATAGTGGTGTAGACGATCCTACACCTACATGTGAGCAGTGTACAGATATAGATTATCCTGATACAGGTGCTGATATCGTAGTAGTTAATACCGACGGACAGGATGTATATACTGCGGGTACCCCTTCTGTTTATACAATTACAGTTTCTAATAACGGTACTGTAGATGCAGATAATGTTGAGGTTGCTTTTGTTGTGCCTGCCACAGTAACAACTGTGGCTTGGGTTGGTGACAATGGCTCGTCTGGTACTATAGCCGATTTGACTGATTCTATTGGAACACTTACAGCTGGAGATACGGTTACTTATACGGTAACAGTAGATGTGCCGGCGGCATTTACAGGTGATTTCACAGTTAATACAATTGCTACAACAACGAGTCCTGATACAGACGGTACTTGTCCGCTATGTTCGGATACAGATTACGAAACGGCTTCTGCCGATATAGTAGTAGTGAATACAAACGGGCAGGAGATGTATACTCCGGGCTCTTCTTCTGTTTATACGGTAACCGTAACCAATAATGGTCCTACGGCTGCAGCAAACGTTCAGGTTAACAATGCTATTCCGGCAGGAATAACAAACTTCTCATGGACGGGAGATAACGGTACATCAGGTACTAATTCTGATTTAGCCGATACAATTGCTTCTCTGGCAGCAGGTGAGACAGTAACTTATACAATAACACTAGATGTTCCTGCGGGTTATACAGGTTTGCTTACCAGTGAAACAACTGTGACTAGCGATACTCCTGATCCGGATCCGTCATGTGATGCGTGTGTTGATACAGATAGCGATGCTCCTTTAGCAGATTTAGTAGTTACTAAAACACTTGCTTCAGGAACCTCCTATACTGCAGGTTTAGATGCTGTTTATACTATTACAGTAGAAAATATGGGGCCTACAGAAGCCCAAAATATAAACGTTTCTGATGTTATTCCGGCAGGTATAGATCCTACTACGGTTACCTGGACAGGAAGTAACGGTGCCAGTGGTACAGGAAACCTTTCAGATGTTATAGCAACATTAGCTGTTGGTGATGTAGTTACTTATCAGTTGATAATGCCTGTTCCTAGCAATTTCGATCAAACGGCAGATATTGTTAATGAAGTGGTGGTAACCAGCGACACTCCGGATCCGAATCCTGCATGTCCTGACTGTATCCATACAGCTACGCCAAATCCATTAGCAAACCTTATGGCTGTTAAAACAAACGGACAGACTACTTATGTTTCAGAAACACAGACTATTTATACCATAACGGTAACCAATCCTGGTCCTAGTGATGCGGTTAATGTCGTAGTATATGACCAAAAACCATATCAGGTTTCTATTATGTCCTGGACGGGGAATGGTACGAGTGGCACAGGTAACCTTAATAATACTATCCCTGTTCTTGCGGCAGGTGAGTCTGTTGTCTATGAAGTTATTGTCGATATACCGGAAAATTATCACTTAACGGTAGGACCACTTGAAAATGAGGTTTCTGTAACCAGTGATACTCCAGATCCTGTTCCTGTTTGTCCAACATGTATAGATATAGATCAACCTTCTTCAAACTTCCTTACGGTGTCACAAAGCAAATATACGGTGCCAGAGCTGGTAAAAGACATATTAATTGGTGTGGATTGTGTAGGTATTGAAAATATCACATGGAGTTCCGGACCAAACTTTGGACAAACAGATAATGGTATAGGCTATTTTGAAGCCAATAACTCAAGTTTCCCTATTCAGTCAGGTCTTATTCTTCAGTCAGGGAATGCAATGCAGGCCGGAGGGCCTAATACTAATACCCCTCCTGGTGATGGTACACTTTCCGGAGGAAGTTGGACTGGTGACGGTCAGCTTTTAACCTATATGCAGGGGCTTGGATTTAATGTGAATAGTTATAATGATGCTACTATTATAGAATTTGATTTTACACCGATATCAGACCATATGAGTTTTAACTTCCTTTTCGCTTCAGAAGAGTATGGTACTTATCAGTGTAGTTTCTCAGATGCTTTTGCTTTCTTCTTAAATGATGTTACTACAAGCGGGCCTGTAACAAACCTTGCGCTTATACCGGGTACAACAACTCCTGTATCTGTAGTATCTATTAGGGATAGTCAGTATAACACAGGATGTAGTTCAGAAAATGTAGATTCTTTTGGGCAATATAACGGTAATGCTCCGGGTAACGCTAGTGCTGCGATTGACTTTAATGGTCAAACAGTAGTATTAACAGCAGAATCAGATGTGGTACCGGGTAACGTTTACCATATTAAGTTAGTTATTGCCGATAGAAATGACCACGCTCTGGATTCGGCAGTATTCCTTGAGGCGGGGAGTTTTAATATTGGTCAGCCTGTACTTCCGGATGATTTAACTATTGCAAACGGTGGTGCTTTATGTCCAACAGAAACTGTTGAACTTTCTGTTGCTTCAGATGCTGACTTCCTTTATCAGTGGCAAAAAGATGGTGAACTGATTCTTGATGAAGATGGTGATCCTATAGATACAGATACTTATCTTGTTACAGAACCGGGTGTTTATACCGTATTGGCTTCATTTGTATCAAGTCCTGACTGTCAGCTTGAAGATTCAGTAAGAATTGAATTCCAACCGGAGGTTGAGATGAACGACCCTATTGATTTAGTACAATGTGGAGACATTAATGCTCCTACACAAACATTTGATCTTACTCAAAATAATGATGTAATGGGTGATGGTTATCCATTATTACAATTCTATTATATCTATTATTTTGAATCACTTGAAGATATAGATAACAATAACTCTATATTTAATCCTTCAACTTATGAGGGTACTAATGGTCAGACTATTTATGTAACGGTACAGTCGCCGGCTAATAACTGTTATACTTTAAGAGAATTCCAGTTAGAGGTTATTGACTGTGAGGTGCCAATTGATCCTCTTGACCCTATTGCGGTTTGTGAGCCACAACCTTATGACAATGTTGAAATATTTGATCTTACTGAATATGAAGACCAGATTACAGCAAACCTTTCGTCTCCTGAAAACTATGTAATAACGTATTATAATAGTGAGGCCGATGCTGAGGCTGCTGTAGCCGGAACTGAAATTGCAGATACTGTAAACTATTCAGGTACAAATGAGATTGTATATATAAGAGTGCAGAATACAGTAATTCCAGAGGCTTATAATGTAGCTCCTTTAGAACTTATTGTTAATCCTCAACCGGAAGTAGTTCTTCCTACAGGTCCATACGAGGCATGTGTTAATGACGGGTATATTTTACCGGCTTTAACTACCGGTTCATATTTTACCGGTCCTTCCGGAACAGGAACGCAGCTTAATGCCGGAGATGCTGTGACTGTTTCTCAAACAGTATATGTATATGCTGTTTCAGGTACAGCTCCATATACTTGTGATAATGAGGATAGTTTTGAGGTGGTAATATTCCCGCTCCCAAGCATCCCTTCCCCAATCACGAACTACGTTCAGTGTGACCAGACGGACCCTGATGCCAATGATGGTATTGAGGAGTTTGATTTAACT